>JASLOV010000018.1 GCA_030745285.1 Dehalococcoidia bacterium
CAGGTGAACATCGGGGTGTCGCGCTCCGTGAAGGACGAGGACTCGGAGTCGCGCAGTTCGCGCACCAGCGCCAGGAACTGGCCGGGGTCGTCGCCCTCGAAGGCGACGATGAACTCCTGATCGTCCAGGCCGTACGAGTAGGTCGTGTTGATCTTGATCTCGTGGTAGGCGTGGCCGATTTCGATGTGTTCGCTCATGATGCGCTGCCGCTCGTCGGCGGGCAGCTTATACCAGGCGCGGGTCTTCACCATCGGGTAGACGAAGAGGTAGTCGTTCGTGCCGCCATCGCTGCGGATGCGCTCGCGCTGCTCCGCCCCCTCGTGCAGGGGGTTCTGGTAGATCGACCGCATCGTCATCGAGAGGTACGAGTGCGGCCGCTCCAGCGCCGCCGCGACCGGCGAGCCGATCAGTTCCGAGTGCCAGTCCGTGATCACGGAGAGGTCGTCCGCCACCTGCCAGATCAGGAAGTCGCTGTCGGTGCGCGTGCCGACGGTGGTATAGAGGCGCGTGAGCATGCGTTCGGACGACCGCTCGATCAGCGAGCCGATCGTCTTCGCTAGCTCCAGCCGGTCCTGCTCCGAACCGCGGCGCGCTTCGTCGCCGACGCGGTAGAAGGTGAACTTCACGTACTGCACGCCGCGAGGCGACTTGCCGTACTTGCTCTCGCCGTCGGCGGCCTGTGCGCCCGCTGCGTGCGGGTGAGCGGCGGCGGCGTGAGGGTTCGTGGCGTGAGGGTGGCCCGCCGTCACGCCGTCGCCTCCACGAGCTCGATCATCTTGCGGCCGTCCACCTCGGCGTCCGGCGGCAGCCCGCCGTAGTTGGACTCGAAGAGCTGCTCGACGCGCCGGTACTCCTCGGGCGTGATGTCCGCCACGTCCGAGGCCCCGACGAACTCGTCGAGCTGATCGAGGTTGTAGATGTTCGGCAGCGCGCTTACGACTTCTTGCTGGTCGAGGATGTAGCGCAGGGCTGCCTGACCGAGCGTACGGCCGGGCCCATCAGCGCCGCCCTCGGTGAGGAACGAGAGCTGCTCGATCTTCTTCACACCGTTCAGCAGCCAGCCGCGCAGGCGGTGGTTGCGGTGGTCGTTGGGCGGGAAGGTCGTGTGCTCATCGTAGCCGCCCTCCAGGATGCCGGAGGAGTGGGGCACGCGCGCCATCAGCGACCGCCCGCTGCGGGCGGCAGCGGCGATCAGCTCACGGCCGGGGTCGAGCTCCAGCGCGTTGTAGATCATGTAGACGACTTCGATGTCGCGCTCCGTCAGGGAGTAGAGCCCCTCCTCCAGCCAGCCGATGGCCGGGCCGAGCGCGACGCCGACGCTGCGGATCTTGCCGTCGCGCCGCGCCTTGTCCAGGAACGTCCAGACGTCGTCGAGCAGCAGGTGCTCCATACGCACGTTGTGCAGCTGCCAGAGGTCGATGCGGTCGGTGTCGAGGCGGTGCAGCGAGCCGTCCAGGGCGTCCTGGAGGAATTGCGGCTCGAATGAGTGCGGCGCCTCCTGGTGACCCTCGCGGCGACCACCGATGTTCGACTGCCAGTCGTAGCCGAACTTGGTGCTGATCACGATCTCGTCGCGCCGGGCGCCCGGGAACGCCTCGGCCATGATCGTCTCGCCGCGGCCGTTGCCGTAGGTGTCGGCGGTGTCGAAGAAGTTCACGCCACGGTCGAACGCCTGGCGAAGCAGCGTCACCGCCTCCTCGTCGCTGTGCTCGCCCCACCAGCCGGCGGTGACGGTCCACACGCCGAAGCCAACCTCGGAGACCTGTATATCCGTGCCCGCAATCGTGCGGTGCCGCATGGAACCCCCCGTCGGTCAGACGCCGCCCATCCGACGGGGCGTCTTGTCATCGCTCAAGAGACTGAAGACATCAGCGGGCAGCGACAAGTATTGGTGGCTGCCGGTTTGGGCAGGTTCGGTAGGTTTGCACAGGCTCGATGGGATAGATGAAAGAATGGGCTTGCAAGGTTTCGCTCGTCCCCGGCGAGGCCACGTTACCTGCGCCGCAGATGCTGTTGCATTGGTCGCGGCTTCGCCGCCGTCTCCGACGTGAACGAGATTGCCGTCTCGGCATCGGACTCGGTCTCGAACATCGCCAGCATCGCGCAGGAGAATGCGGCAGGCTCCGAGGAGGTTTCGGCGGCCACCGAGGAGATGACCGCGCAGGTGGAGCAAGTCTCAGCCGCGGCGACCGAGCTCGGCCGTATGGCGGATGACCTCAGCGAGCAGGTCTCGGAGTTCCCCCTCAGCGACGATCAAGCTGACAGGCTGCATGTCGTCGTCCCGTTCCAGGAGGGTCGCGAAGCAGCCCAGCTTCAGCTCACAAACGGCCCCCGGACGTTCCGGCGAGAACGGGGAGGTCCGGAAGCTACGGCCCACGATTGACGGAGCGGTCGCCGAAGCGCTTCCGGATGCTGTCCAACGTGCGGTCGAGATCTTCCTGGCGGCGCGTCGTCGCCTCCTCCGGACGGAGCTCGTCGAAGCCCAGCTGGGTGACGTCGTCGACGAGGTTGGCCGCGCCCAGCCCCAGCAGCCGCACCGGGCGCTGGCCCTGGGAGCGGAACAGCTCCGCCAGCAGCTCGTTGCCTGCGGCCGTCAGTGCCGAGGTCGCCTGCACGGGACGGTCGAGCGTGCGGCTGCGGGTGAGCGTGGTGAAGTCGGACCAGCGCAGCTTGAGCGTGACCGTGCGCGCCCGCCGGTTGGCGCGCCGCAGGTCGGCGCCCACCCGCTCCGCGTGCCGCCGCAGCGTGTGGTGGAGGGTGTCGATCTCGGTGACGTCGTTGCTGAACGTCACCTCGCGCGAGATCGAACGGGCAGGCCGGCCCCCCGGCCGCACGGCGGTGGGGTCGACGCCGTGGGCGCGATCGTGCAGCACGATGCCGGCGCGCCCGAAGCGTTGCTCCAGCCAGTCGCGGTCGAGCGCCGCCGCCTGACCGACGGTGTGCACGCTCAGCGCGGCGAGCGCCGCGCCGAAATTCGGCCCCACCAGCGGCAGCTCGCGCACCGGCCGTGGCGCCAGGAATCGGGCGTCGTCGCCCGGGGGTACATCCAGCAGCCCGTCCGGCTTCGCTGCGTCGGAACCGACCTTGGCCGTCGTGCGTGAGCCGGCGATGCAGATCGAAACGGCGATGCCCAGTTCGTCGCGCACTCGGGTCCGGATGCCTTCCGCTGCCCGCCGCGCGGCGGCCGGGTCCGCGCTGCCCTCGAGCCCGGTGAGGTCGACGTACGCCTCGTCGATGCCGACCGACTCGACCGCCGGCGAGGTCTCGTCGAGCATGCGATGGAAGTCTCGCGAGACCGGGCCGTAGCGGTCGAAGCGAGAGGGGACGACGATCGCCTGCGGGCACAGTCGCAGCGCCTGTGACATCGGCTGCGCTGAGTGGCAGCCGAAGCGTCGCGCCTCGTAGGACGCAGTCGCCACCACGCCACGCCGCCCGTGCCCGCCGACGAGCACCGGCTGGTCGATCAGCGAGGGATCATGCAACCGCTCCACGGCGACGAAGAAGGTGTCGAGATCGCAATGGGCGATACGCCGCGGAAACCGCGGACCCGGTGTGGCTGCGCCCGCCGTGGGATGCCTCCTGTGCTAAGCTGAGGCCACGATAGAACGCACGTTCTGACTCGTCAAGTGTGAACCTTGACCGCCCGACGCCGGCTCTGGTAGTTATTCGGCTGCCGAATCCCGTCGCCAGACGGGAGCGGGGGAACCATCTATTCCGGGGCGAATCCTTCCCGTTTGGGAGGGTAGGCTACCTACCGGCCGAGCCCGTCAGCTCACCTCGCAGGCACAGGGTAGGAGCGGCTGCCAGGCGGCCGCGGGTCCCGGCAGCGGGGCATCGAGTGGCACGACGAGAACATCGTGATTGAGGCGCGCCGTATTGACTGCTAACACTCGCCCACCGCAACCCGCCACCTCCGACCGCCGGTTCAGCTCGCCGCGGGAGCAGCCACCCGGGCCGAAGGGGCTGCAGGCGATGCCGCCGGCCGTGATCTTGGCCGCAGGCCGGGGCAGCCGGCTGTGCAGCGACGGCGACCCCCCGAAACCGCTGATGAGGCTGTTGGGACTGACGCTGCTGGAGCGATCGATCCGCACGGCCCAGTCGGCGGGCGTGCGAGAGATCGTCGTGGTGGTGGGCTACCGCGGCGACGAGGTCGCCGGTCACGTCCGCTCGATCGTATCGCAGGCCGGCGTCCGTCTGCGGGTGGCGGAGAGCCACGCGTGGCGGTTGGGCAACGGCGCTTCCGCGCTGGCCAGCGAGCTGCACGTTGACGACCGATTCTTCGTGCTGATGGGCGACCATGTCTACCCGCGCGAGTTCCTCTCGCGGCTGGTCTCGGACGACGACGGCCGCCGCGCCGTCGCGCTCGTCGTCGACCGCGACATCGAAACCGTGCCGGACCTCGCGGAGGCGACGAAGGTGCGGCTGGCGGGCGACCGCATCACCGCACTCGGCAAGACGCTGACCGTATTCGATGGCGCCGATACCGGCGTCTTCCTCTGCCGTCCCGCGATCTTCGATGCGCTGCGTGAGGAGGCCGGCTCTGGCCGGTACGCCGTGGGCGATGCTGTACAGCTGCTGGCGTCGCGAGGGCAGGCGTCGTGGTCGCCGGCGGAAGGGCTGTTCTGGCAGGACGTCGACACGCCCGCAGACCTGGCGTTCGCGCGGCGACGGCTGGCGGTCCGGTCGTTCGAGCGGCTGCCGCATCCGCCGATCTAGACGGCCTGTCGCGCAGTCAATCCCGGGCGGTCGCAGCCCTCAGGCGGGTCGGGAAGTCTCGCTCGGTTCGCCATCGGAGCCTTCAAGGAGGACCTCCGGAGCGGCGTCGCCGTTCAGAGGCGGCCGATGCTCGGCGGTGACGTCTTCGGCCGCTTCCTCGGCGGTTCCGACGGAGCCGTCGGGCGTCTCATCGACGGTCTCGCCGTCCGCTTCCTCCTCGGCGGAGGGGACGGCGTGCAGACCCTCGAGTTCCTGTTCGGTCACGGTCGCAACCGCGTCCTCGGGGGTCTGCCCGCGACGCATGCGACGGGCAACGGCGACGCCGGCGAGGGCGACGAGCGCGGACGAGATGGCCGCGCCGCCGGCGAGGAACTTGTGGCGGCGGACCAGGCCGGGGAAACGGTCCAGTGCCTGGTGGGCCAGGCGTACCGCGTCCTGCGTGGCGCCGTCGATGGTTTCACCGCCGCTGGGCCGGCGCAGATCCTCGAGAAGTTTCATCAGTCCGAACCTTCGCCTTCCTCTGCCAGGCGGGCCCACAGCATAGCCATTTCGACCGCCGCGAGCATGGCGTCCCGGCCCATGTTGCGGTCGGCGCCGGCGCGCGCCCGGGCCTGGTCGTCATTCTCAGCCGTGATCACCCCGAACGTCACGGGCAGCCCGAATTCGGAGGAGGCGTCCGCGATGCCGCGCGCCGCCTCGCCGGCGACGTAGTCGAAGTGGGAGGTCTCGCCGCGGATCACCGCGCCGACGCAGGCCAGCGCATGGTAGCGGCCGGAGGCGGCGAGACGGCGCGCCGCCGCCGGGAGTTCGAATGCTCCCGGGACGCGCACGAGATCGAGCGACTCGTCGGCAACGCCGCACTCCAGCGCGGTGGAAACCGCGCCTTCGATCAGCGCGTCAACGACGTTCGCCTTGTCGAAGCGCGAAGCGATGATGGCGACGCGCAGGCCGGAGCCATCGGGCAACCCCTCGAGGGTACGCACGCTAGCCGGGGCCGGCCCCGGGCATCTCCTGCTCCAGCAGGTGGCCCATCTTGTCGCGCTTGGTGATCAGGTAGCGGACGTTGTGAGGATTGGCCGGCGTCTCCAGCGGGACCCGCTCGGTCACCTCCAGGCCGTAGCCCTCCAGGCCCACGCCGCGGATTTCGCCGAAGGCCGCGATCTCCTTGATCTTCGTCGGGTTGTTCGTCATCAACCGCAGTTTGCGCAGTCCGAGGTCAACGAGAATCTGTGCGCCGATGCCGTACTCGCGGGCCTCGATCGGGAGGTCCAGCGCCTCGTTGGCCTCGGCGGTGTCCATGCCCTCGTCCTGCAGGCGGTAGGCGCGGATCTTGTTGTGCAAGCCGATGCCGCGCCCCTCCTGGTCCATGTAGACGATCGCGCCGCGGCCCTCTCGGGCGACCCTCTCCATCGCGGCTTCCAGCTGCTCGCCGCAGTCGCACCGCATCGATGAAAAGACGTCGCCGGTGACGCACTGGTCATGCACGCGCACGAGCGTCGGCTCGTCCGACGAGACGTCGCCCATCGTCAGCACGATGTGCTCCTTCGTGTCGATCAGGGTGCGGTAGGCGATCACCCGGAAGTTGCCGAAGCGGGTCGGCAACTCCGACTCGTCGACGCGTTCCACCAGGCGTTCGTGGGCGAGGCGGTAGGCGATGATGTCCGCCACCGTGACGATCTTGAGGTCGTGCTTGCGGGCGAAGCGCTTGAGGTCGGGCATGCGCGCCATCGTGCCGTCGTCCTTGATCACCTCGCAGACCACGGCCGCCGGCTCCAGCCCGGCCAGCCGGCAGAGGTCGACCGATGCCTCCGTCTGTCCGGCGCGAACGAGCGTGCCGCCGTCTCGGGCGCGCAGCGGGAAGATGTGCCCCGGCCGCGTGAGATCGCCGGGCCTGCTGTCGGGGTCGGCCAGCACCTGGAGGTCTGGCATTCGCGCCATCGTGCCGTCGTCCTTCATGACTTCGCAGACCACGGCCACCGGCTCCAGCCCGGCCATCCGGCAGAGATCCACGGACGCCTCCGTCTGCCCGGCGCGCACCAGCACGCCGCCGTCGCGGGCGCGCAGCGGAAAGATGTGACCGGGCCGCGTGAGGTCCTGCGGCGTGCTGTCGGGGTCCGCCAGCACCGCCACGGTGCGCGCGCGGTCGGCGGCGGAGATGCCGGTGGTGACGCCTGCGGCGGCCTCCACGGTGATCGTGAAGGCGGTGCCCAGCGGAGCGCTGTTGCGACGGGTCATGAGCGGCACTTGCAGGGCATCCAGCCGCTCGCCGCTCAAGGGAGCGCAGATCAGACCGCGTGCGTGCATCGCCATGAAATTGATCATCTCTGCCGTGCAGAACTGCCCGGGCACGCAGACGTCGCCCTCGTTCTCGCGGTTCTCGTCATCGACGATGATCACCATGCGGCCGTTGCGGAACTCCTCGACGGCCTGAGGCACATCGACGAGCACCGGCGCCGGCTTCTTTCGTTGCGTCGCCATTCGGAACCCCTCCGCCGGGGGTCGGCGCCTGGAACTCAGGTCGTCGCCCGCTCTTCGAGCAGCTGCTCGACGTACCGAGCCATGATGTCGGTCTCAAGGTTGACTCTATCACCGGGCTCACGGGCCGTCAGGTTTGTGTGTTCCTGCGTGTACTGCACGAGCGAGACCGAGAACGACTCCGCGTCCTTCGCCACCACCGTCAGTGAGACCCCGTCCACGCAGACCGGTCCCTTCGTGACGATGTAGCGCAAGTGTTCCGGGTCCGTCTGGTAGCGGGCGATGATGGCGTCCCCCTCCACCGTCATGCTGGCAAGGGCGCAGGTCGTCTCCACCACCCCGCGCACGACGTGTCCCGACATGCGCGTCGCCGCCGTCAGCGACCGTTCGAGGTTGAGGGCGTCGCCCGTTGCCAGCCCCTCCAGGTTCGAGCGGCGGAAGGTCTCCGGCATGAGGTCGAAGGTGAGCGAATCACCGTCCATTGCCCGCACGGTGAGGTCGACGCCGTTCACAGCGATCGAGTCGCCCAGCCGGGTGTCATCGAGGATCGTCGAGCACTCGATCACTAGCTCCCCGCCCTCAAAGTGACGGACGCTGCCGACCTCTTCGATGATGCCGGTGAACATTCAGGCCTCCTCGTGCTGTTCGGTGGAGCCGTCACCGTCGGGCCAGACGGGGATACCCGAAATCAGCGTGTCGTCACCCAGCCGCTCCACCGTCAGGTCGCGCAGCCGCGGAGCCTGCGCCATGCGCTCCGCGCCCCTGCCGGCGACGGCCGAGGGTGCGTCGCCGGCGCCGATCACGACCGGCGCGATCACCGCGTGCACACGGTCGACGAGCCGGCGGTCGAAGAGCGTGCCGAGCACGACCCCGCCGCCCTCGAAGAGCACCGTCAGCATGCCCCGCCCGCCCAGCTCGGCCAGCAGCGCCTCGACGTCGAGGTGTTCGTCCGCCGCCGGCAGCAGCAGCACCTCCGCGCCCGCCTGCTGCATGCCCGCGCGCCACGCCGGCGACGAGGCATCGGTCGTGACGATCATCGTCGCCGAGCCGCCGCCCAGCACCGCCGCATCGGCCGGCGTGCGCCCGCGCGAGTCAAGCACGACGCGCAGAGGCTGGTGGACGCCGTCCGCCGTCCCGCCGGGGCGGGCGGTCAGTTGGGGGTTGTCGACGACGACGGTGTTGGAGCCGACGACGATCGCGTCCAGCGTCGGGCGGTTGCGGTGCGCCCACGCCAGCGTCTGCGGCCCGGAGACCCAGCGCGAGTCGCCGGAGGAGGCCGCGATACGCCCGTCGAGCGAGGCGGCGAACTTCACCACCACGAGCGGCAGCCCCGTGCGCCGATGCTTCAGGTAGCCGGCAAGCTGGCGCTCCGCCTCGGCCTCGCCGTCGCCGCGCTCGACATCGATGCCAGCATCGGCGAGATGGCGATCGCCCCGGCCGTCTGCGGCCGGGGCGGGGTCGAGCACCGCAAATCGGACGGCCGCCACGCCCGCCTCGATCAGGGCGTCGGTGCAGGGTGGCGTGCGGCCGGTGTGGTCGCACGGTTCCAGCGTGACGTACACCGTCGCGCCGCGGGCGCGCTCGCCCGCCTCACGGAGCGCGCCGACCTCGGCGTGATCGCCGCCCGGGGGCTGGGTGTGGCCGCGGCCGACGATCTCGCCGCCGGTGACGACGACCGCGCCGACCGGTGGGTTGGGAGACGTCGTGCCCTGGCCGAGGGCGGCCTCCTCCAGCGCAGCGCGCATGAACTCGGAGGCGCCCACGCGCGCTAGTTCTCCTTCGGCTCGTAGTCGGTGTAGCCGCGGCTGGCCGTGGGGCCGGTCTGGCCCTGGTACTTGGAGCGCAGCTCCGCCGAGCCGTAGGGATGCTCCGCCGCAGTGGTCAGTTCGACGAACGAGAGCTGCCCGATCTTCATCCCGTAGTAGAGCCGGATCGGCAGGTTGGCGACGTTCGACAGCTCCATCGTCAGGTGGCCGTCCCAGCCGGGGTCCACGTAGCCGGCGGTGGCGTGCACCAGCAGCCCGAGCCGCCCCAGGGACGACTTGCCCTCCACCCGCGCGACGAGGTCGGCCGGCAGCGCGACGCGTTCGAGCGTCGAGCCGAGCACGAACTCGCCGGGATGGAGCACGAACGGCTGATCGTCATCGATCGTCTCCAGCTCGGTCAGCCCTTCGACCGGCGCACGCACGTCGATGTACGAGTCGCGATGGTTCCGGAAGACACGGAACTGGCGGTCGAGCCGGATATCGACGGAGGCAGGCTGCAGCGCCTCTTCTGCGATCGGCTCGATCACGAGCCGGCCCGAGGCGAGCGCCTCGGCGATGGACCGGTCACTGAGGACCACGTTGCACCTCATCGGGCGGGGAGTGGTCAGAGTCGTCTACGCAAGGATACCGCGACGTGCCCCGGGCGGCGATCACCAGCGCTCGCGTCGTGCCAGCGTCCTCGATGCGCGAGCCTTTGGTGCAGGCCGGCTACTCGATCTCATACTCGACGAAGACGGAGAGTGAGATCTCCGTCTCGCCCGGCGAGATCGGCGACGGCGGCGCCGCGGCGGCCGCCTGCATCACCCCGCCGCCGAAACTGCGCTCCGCGAAGGGCATCGAGACGCCGCTCTCCGAGATCGAGCGCACCTTGCCGAGCGTCACGCCAGCCAGGGTGGCGAGCGTCTCCGCCCGCGCCTGGGCGTCGGCGACGGCAGCCTCGCGGGCTTCCGCCTCGAACTGCTCCGGGTTGTCGACGGTGAAGGAGATGTTGTTGATGCGCACGGCGTCGCCGCCCGCCTCGGCCGCGTCGTCCAGCACGTCCGAGACGGTGTCGAGGTCGCGCACCTTCACGGAGACGCGGTTGGTGACGGTGTAGCCGGTGATCTCCGGCTGCTCATCGCGCTGGTAGAGGTACTGCGGCTGGATGCTGAACGAGAGCGTGCGGATATCGGCGCTGGGGACGGCGTTGGCCTCGAACGAGGCGAGCACGGCCCCCATTGACGCTGCCGCCTCGGAGCGAGCCGCCGCCACGTTCGGCGCGGTCACCTCGACGCCGATCGTGATCACGGCAATGTCGGGCACAACGGTGACGCTGCCGCTGCCGCTCACGGAGATGCCGCTCTGCGACGGCTGGCTGACGGTGATCTCCGTCGCCCCGTCGCTGCAGCCCACCGCCAGCAGCGCAATGGCGGCCAGGATGATGGCAGTCAAGACGATGGCGGCGAGTCGGGGTCGGCCCATCTCTGTCCTCCCGGAGAGTGCGTCAACTAGGATGTCTGTTCCGAGAACTAGGATGTCTGTTCCGAGCCTCAGATGCTCGTGAAGAATGTGACCGGAGCCACGATGCCGCTGGCCGCGGGCCGAGACTTGCTGAGCGCCGCCGAACGGGGCGGCTACGCCGTGCCGGGGTTCAACGTCTCGAACCTTGAACTGGCGCTCGGCGTACTCGATGCGGCGGAAGCGCGACGGGCGCCGCTGCTGCTGCAGTTCAACCCGTCGAACATCCAGCACTTCGGCGGGCTGGCCGTTGCGGGCGCCGTCGGGCGGGCGCTGGCGGAGCAGGCGAGCGTGCCCGTCGCCGTCCATCTCGATCACGGCCCGGATATCGCCCTGCTGCGCGCGGCGGTGCAGGCCGGGTTCACCTCGTTGATGTTCGACGGCTCGACCTTCCCGCTGGAGCGCAATACGCGCGAGACTTGTGAGGCGTATGCGGTGGCCGCCGCCGCCGGCGTCGCACTGGAAGCCGAGCTCGGGCACGTCGGCGGGCGCGAGCCCGGTGTACTGACCTCGGAGGGCGTGTTGACGGAGCCGGGGGCGGCCCAGGACTTCGTCGAGCAGACGCGGGTGGACTCGCTCGCCGTCTCCGTCGGTACCGCCCACGGCCTGGCCGGCGAGATCCGGCTGGACCTGCTGCATGAGCTCCGAGTGGCCACGAAAGGGCTGCCGCTGGTGCTGCACGGCGGTTCCGGCGTCCGCCCCGATCAATTGCGCGACGCCGTGAACGCCGGCATCCGTAAAGTCAACGTCAGCAGCGAACTGCACTCCGCCTTCGCCAGCGCGCTCGACCAGGGGCCACGCGGCGAAGACCCGCGGCCCGCGCTGCGGGCGGCGAGGGCCGCCGTCGCCGAGGCCGCCGCGCAGCGCATCGAGCAGCTGGGTGCGGCGCTCCAGGCCGGCGCCTGAGGCCCTGTCTTCGGGTGGGTCGTCGGCTGGGCCATAGGGCGGACCACGGGGTGGGCCGGTGTGCCGCGCGACTCTTACGGGGTAGGGCGGCGCGTGAGGCGGGCCGTTGGTATACTCGGAGGCGATGCTGGATCGCGCCCCTGCGGGGCCTCAACTGCTTTCCGACCCCCCGCTGGCCGATCCGATGTCGGCACCAAGCCACGGCGGGTTAGCGGACGTCGACCCGTGGTTGCACGCGCCCGTCGCCCGGCGGCGCTCGCTCCCCCGCTTCCTCGGCATGGGCGCCGCCTCCGAGGTGCTGGAGGTGATCGCGCTCGCCCTGCTGATGTTCGTCGCGGTGCGGTTCGTGGTGCAGAACTTCGTCGTCGATGGCGCGTCGATGCGGCCGATGTTCGCTCACGGCGACCTGCTGATCGTGAACAAGCTCGCCTACCGCACCTTCGATGTCTCGTGGTTGCCGTGGAGCGACGACGACCAGTGGCAGCCCTTCGGCGACCCGGCGCCGGGCGATGTCGTCGTCTTCCACTTCTCCAACAACCGCGACTTCATCAAGCGTGTGGTCGGCGTGCCGGGCCAGACGGTGGAGGTGCGCGACGGGCTGTTGCGGGTGGACGGCGCGGTGATCGACGAGCCCTACGTTGAGACGCCGGCACGCTACGAGTTCGGCCCCCAGGTCGTGCCGGCGGGGATGATGTTCGTGCTGGGAGACAACCGCAACAACTCCTTTGATTCCCACTCGTGGGGGATGCTGGCCCGCGACCAGATCGTAGGGCGGGCGGAGCTGCGATACTGGCCGCTGGGCGAATTCGGCCGCGTGAGCCAGCGCGAGGGCGCCGCGGGTCCGCCCCTCTCCGGGGCGCGCTCATTGCCGTAGACCTGCAATCTGCAACCTACGATATTTGCCTAATCGCTTGAACGCGTAAGCACTTTCCTGTATAGAATGACGAACTCACCGGATTGTCCACAGATTGTCAACCAATGGGTTCCATGGCTGCCGATGACTGTTTCGACAAGTCTGTGCACTTGACAACAGTGCTGGGTAAGATGTCTGCGCGCCCACGGCGCATAAACGGGGGATGCGATGCCTAACATTGGACCGGGAGAACTCGGTGAGCGTCTTCAAGCGCGATGTCGCTTGGATGGGGATGTCACGCTGTCCTCCCGAACTTCGAGCTCCTACTACTACGATGTGAAGAGGGCGCTCCTGGCGCCGAAGCTCAAGATTGACCTAGCCGAGGCAATGCTGGACCTGGTTTCAGACCTTGAGTACGACATTGTGGGCGGTCTAGCTGTCGGGTCGGTACCAATCGCCGAACAGATGTCAGTGGTGTCCGAGCTGAAGCGTGGGCAGCCGTTCGGAACGTTCTACGTTCGCTCACAGCCCAAAGAACATGGAACGGCCGAGCAGACCTTCCAGGCGTATGACGACTCCATCCACCCGATGCTGGTTCCGGGTGCGCGGGTTCTCGTTGTGGACGACGTCGTGACAACAGGTAAGTCGATGGAGATTGTGTTCGATCAGATTTGGAAGGCTCAGGCCACGATTGTGGCCGTGGCGGTGATTGTCGATCGTTGCGATCCAGCGGCGGACTCAATCAGGCACCACCCCCGATTTTCCTATCGGTCACTATTCGAGGCAGACCCGGATGGGTACATCGTGCCCCGGCGAGCGCCAGCGGTCGCCTAGTCCCAACGTCGCGCGCCGCGACGGCGTCGAACTGCGCGACCCGAAGCGCAAGTAGCCTCACGGGCCTGACCGTTGCCCTAAGTCAGTGCTGCGCGCAGCTCCGTCGCCAGGCTGCCGCGACGCCCCACCCGCACGCGGTCGAGGCCGAGCCACTCCGCCATCGAGCGCAGCTCCTGACCCAGCTCCGCGGCGACGCGGGTCGGGTCGTTGCGCTCCGGCTCGACGAACGCCGACTGCACCAGCAGCGCGCCGGCCGCGCGGTCTGCCTTGAGGTCGACCCGCCCGACCAGTTCATCGCCCAGCAGGAACGGCAGCACGTAGTAGCCGAACTGCCGCTTCGGCTTCGGCACGTAGATCTCGATGCGGTAGTGGAAGCCGAAGAGCTCCTCGGCGCGTTCGCGCCGCCACACGAGCGAGTCGAATGGCGTCAGCAGCGCACGAGCATCGACGCGACGCGGCAGCTTCGCGTCGAGGTGGCGGTACCCGGGCCGCGTCCAGCCCTCGACGGTGATCTCCTCCAGCTCGCCCCCGTCCACCAGCTCCTGCAGCGGCTCGCGCGCGTCCCCCGGCCAGATGCGGTAGTAGTCAGCAAGGTCGTGCAGCGTGCCGACGCCGAGCGAGCGGGCGGCGAGCCGCAGCATCTCGCGTCGCGCGTCGGCGGCCGGGAGGCCCGGCGTGGCGAGCGTCTCCGCGTCGAAGACGCGCTCCGGCAGGTCGTAGACGCGAGCGAAGTTGCGACGCTCGCTCACGGTCAGAGCGCCGCTGCGGAAGTGCCACTCCAGCGCCGTCTTGCCCTTGCCGTAGCCCCACCACGGCCCGGTGCGCTCGCCCGGGTCGTCCAGCTCGCTGGTCGTGAGCCCGCCGCGGGCGCGCACCTCGTCCAGCACGCCGGCGGCGTAGCCGCCCTCGCGCTCCAGCCACTCGCTGTAGCGCGGGTGCGGCCCCTCCATGCGGTGGCGCAGCAGTGGACGGTGCTCGATCGGCAGCAGCGAGGCGACGTGCCCCCAGTACTCGAAGAGCCGGCCGCGTTTGTACGCATAGCGGTCCAGCAGCTCCATCGGGTACGGGCCGAGGCGGGAAAAGAGCGGCATGTAGTGCGAGCGCACGAGCACGTTCACGGAGTCGATCTGGAGCAGGCCGATGCGGTCGATCACCCGCTTGAGGTGCCGCGCGTCGACGCGCCCCGCCGGGCGGGGGTCGGTGAAGCCCTGCGCGGCCAGCGCCATGCGGCGCGCCTGGTGCAGCGAGAGGTCGTTGCTCATGAGCGGCGACGGTACACGGCGGCGTAGCCCGCTTCCAGTCCGGAAACCGCTTGCGGCACGCGTGCGCTAACGTATGCCCGCAGCCAGGCGGTGGACGATGACGGAGCTGAAGACGGAAGTGTACGAGGGGCAGTGGCGGCGGCTCGCCAACCTCGCGGCCCACAAAGAGGGCTCGATCCACGATGACAGGACCGCGCAGTCGATGGGGTTCCGCGGCGGCTTTGTGCCCGGCAGCACCGTCGCACAGGCTGCGGTGCCCGGCATCCTCGCCCGCTACGGCCGGCACTGGGTGGAGGGGGGCTGGTACACCTTCAAGTTCGTGCGACCCGTCTACATCGACGAAGAGGTGCGCGAGGTCGCCGAAGCCGTCCCCGATGAGGCGGACATCTCGCTGCGGGTCGAGTCGCGCGATGGCCGGCTCTGCTGCGACGGCTCGGCGGGGCTGGGCGCGACCGTGCCCTGGGACCCGGCCGAGGACGGCCTGTGCGGCGCGGACGAGTTCTTCCCGGAGATGGTGATCGGCGCGCCCTGCCCGGAGACCGAGATGCTCGTGCCGCAAGAGGACGTCGTGGCGATGCTGGAGGCGGCCGGTGACGAGACCGGGTGGTACGGCGACGTCTCGCCGTGGGGCGCCGGCCTGATCCCGCCGGAGCGGCTGATGAACGCGGCGCTCGATGCCAGTCGCGCCGAGATCAAGGCGGACGACACCGTCCGCAACCCCGGCATGTGGGCGGAACACTCCCTTGCCGTCGAGCAACCGATGTTCCTCGGCCAGCGCTACGTCCTGACGGAGCACCTGGCCGACAAGGGCCTGTCCGGCCGCACCGCCTTCATCTCCTTCCAGTTCGAGGTCGCCGATGGCTCCGGCCAGCGCTGCGCCGTCGGCCGCCACAAGATCAAGTGGATTCGCACCTCCGAGGAGCCCGGCGACCGCGACTAGATCGCCGGGAGCAGCGAGCGTGCGAGCCTACCGGCCGCTGGACGGCGTCCGCATCCTCACCTTCGAGGCCGCGGTGACCCTGCCGGCCGCCACCCGTGCGCTGGCCGACCTCGGCGCGGACGTCGTGCAGGTGCGCCGGCCGAAGCGGGTGCTCGGCAACATGATCGCGACCTACGATGGCACGATGATCAACAAGGCGACGGTCTCGATCGACCTGCGGCTGGACGAGGGCCGCGCGCTGGCGCTGCGGCTCGCCGCGGCGGCGGATGTCGTCGGCAACAACTTCACGCCGCGCGTGATGCGCGGCTTCGGCCTCGACCCAGAGACGCTGCGAGCGCTGAAGCCGGAGCTGATCGTGATGCAGCTCACCGGCTACGGCATGCCCGGCCCTTGGGCGGAGTACCCGGCCTATGGCCCCAGTGTGGAGGCCGCCGGCGGCATGAACCGCTCGATCGGCGCGGAGGGCGACCTGCCGGTTCGCGTCGGCAGCGGCGTCTTCGCCGACCAGCTCGCCGGGCGCTACGCCACGCTGGCCCTGCTCGCCGCGCTCGCCCACCGCGAACGCACAGGCGAGGGCCATTACATCGACCTCTCGATGTACGAGAGCATCGTCCACGTGCTCGGCCCGCAGGTGATGGCCGCCAGCCGTGCGAGCGACGGGACCCGGGGTGGCGGCGTGCCGCAGCGCACCGGCAACCGTGACCCGCTGCGCGCCCCACAGGGCATCTACCCGAGCGCCGGCGAGGACGAATGGGTCGCGATCTCCGTCGGTGACGACCGGCAGTGGGCCGCCCTGCGCGAACTGATCGGCGAGCCACTGCTCAACTCGCCCGAACTCGCCACGCTGGCCGGCCGCATCGAGCGACACGACGCGATCGACGAGGCCGTCGCCGCGTGGACGAGCACGCGCACGAAGGACGAGGCGGCCGAGCTGTTGCAGCAGCGCGGCGTCGCTGCCGGGCCGGTACAGGCGGCGGGCGACCTCGCGCTCGACCCCCACTACGCCGCGCGCGGCCACTTCCGCACCGTGCGCCACCGCGAAGACTTCGAGGGCGCGGACGCCCACCCCCACCTCAGCCAGGTGCCGAAGGCCGTCGGCATGAGCCGCCCCGCGATGCGCGAGCCGAGGGCCGACGGCGCCGACAACGCCCTCGTACTCAGGCGCTGGCTCGGCCTCGATCGAGCGGAGGTGGGGCGGATGCGTCGCGCCGGCGTGCTCGGCGACCCGGGGCCGCTGCACCAGCAGGACATCCGCATCGACCAGCGCGGGCCGTACGACGCGGACCACGTGCGCAAGCTCGGGCTCTCGGGCAGCCCGTCCGACGGGCAGGCCGGCGCATCCGGCGGACCGTCGAACGCACCGTCCACCCGCCAGAGCGGCATCTGATGCTGCGCGTGATCGAGCTGGCCGGAGGGCTCGCCTCGCAGTTCGCGACGATGACGCTCGCCGAGCTGGGCGCGGACATCGTCAAGGTCGAACTGCCGGGAGGCGATGCCGCCCGCTCCCGCCGCCAGGCCGCGCCGGGCGACTTCAGCTTCGAGTACCTGAACAGGCGCAAGCGCAGCGTTTGCATCGACCGCTCGACGAAGCAGGGGCGCAAGCTGCTGCTCGACCTCGTCTCCGGCGCCGACGCGGTGGTCGAGGACCTCGACGCCGCGATCGTGCGGCGGCAGCGGCTCTCGTACCGCTCGCTGCGGGCGGCGAACGCGAACATCGTCGTCGCCTCCATCAGCCCCTTCGGGCGCAGCGGGCCGCGGGCGGAGTGGGTGGCGAACGACTTCATCGTGCAGGCGATGGGCGGCATCGTGCACGGCACCGGCTGGGACGACGGCCCGCCGCAGAAACTACCGGGCGAGCTGGCCGGCTTCCTGGCGGGCCTGCAGGCGGCGGCGATGACGGTCGGCGCGGTCTTCGGGGTGCGCAGGGATGAGCCCGGCGGCGAGCGTGGCGACCACCACGGTGGCGCGGGTGGCGTGCACTTCGACATCTCGATGCAGGAGGCGGTCTCGACCCACTGGACCCGCGAGATCGAGCGATGGGTCTACCACGGCCTCGGCGGCAGCCGCGGCAACCGCGACATGGGGCTGCAGGGCTTCCCCCACACGGTGATGGCGCGCGATGGCTGGGTGTTCGTGCTGGCGCTGATGGCGGAGTGGGAGCCGCTCGCCCACTTCCTCGGCCTCGACGACTTCGTCACGCACGAGTGGAGCGACCCCCAGACCCGCTACGAGCGCTGGGCCGAGATCGAGCCGCAGTTCACCGCCTCGATCGCCTCGCGCGGCAAGTACCAGTGGCTCACCGACTCGGCCGAGGCCGGCTACACCTTCGCCCCCATCGACGACGTGCTGGAGATGCAGCACAGCCCCCAGCTCGCTGCCCGCGACTTCTTCGGCAGCACCGAGGTCGATGGCGAAGCCCTCAAGCACCCCCGGCTGCCGTTCAACTGGGCCGCCGCCCCGGCCGGCGAGAACCGCGCCCCCACCCTCGGCGAGCACACCGACGAGGTGCTCGACCACCTGCTCGGCATCGCCGGCGACGAGCGCGCGAAGCTGCGCGCCGCCGGCGTGACCGGCTAGCGCGCGGCCTCGCCGCGCGACATGAGCGAAGATGAGCGACTTGCTGAGCGATGCGACCGGCTGCTACGGATGCCTGGAGCTCATGCCAGCGCAGCGACATGCGGAGAGACGGCGACACAGCAGCCGCTCGATCAACTCCGGTCCCCCGCTGAGCGAAACGAGGTGCGCGCGTGACCGCTGAGATGAACCGCGAATTTCCCCCGGTGTTCGACGGGCACGAGGATTTCATCACCCAGATGGAACCCCGCCGCGGCAGGCCCGCCCGCGACTTCCTCGCGCTGTCCGAGTTCGGCCATGTCGACCTGCCGAGGGCGATGAGCGGCAGCCTCGGCGGCTGCTTCACCTCGATCTACCTCACCGATGAGCGCGCCGAGGCCAACGCCCTCTCCTACGCCGTGCGCGAGATGAACGATGTCTTCCAGCTCGCCGACCGCTCGGAGGGGTGCTTCCGCGTCTGCCGCACCGTCGATGAGGTCCGCGCGGCCTTCGCGGACGGCGCCTTCGCATCGGTCTTCATGTTCGAGGGTGCCGACCCGATCTCGTGGAGTCTGAACAAGCTGCGGGTTTTCTACGAGGCGGGGCTGCGCTGCCTGGCGCCGACGTGGAGCCGCTCCACGATCTTCGCCCACGGCGTCGCCTTCGCCGGGTCGCTGCCCGAGAGCGGGCTCACCGACCTCGGCCGCGAGCTCGTTGCGCGGTGCAATGAACTCGGCATCATCCTCGACGTCTCCCACATCAATCGCGCCGGCTTCGCCGACATGCTGGAGGCGTCGACGCAGCCGGTGGTCGCCACGCACTCCAACGCGCAGGCCGTCTCAGCGCACGTCCGCAACCTCGACGACGACCAGATCCGCGCCCTGGCCGAGCAGGGCGGCACGATGGGCATCAACTTCGCGACCGCGTTCCTGCGCCCCGACATGCAGTTCGACAGCGACACCTCGGTCGAGGCGATCGTGGCGCACTTCGACCACGTCGTGAACCTGGTGGGCGACGAACACGTCTCCTTCGGCACAGACTTCGACGGCGCTGGCATCCCCGACGTTGTCGGCGATGCCGCCGGGCTGCCCGTCGTGCTGCAGGCGCTGCAGGCGCGCGGTTACTCCGACGACCGCCTGGAGCGCATCTACCACGGCAACTTCCTGCGCGTCGCCAGCGCGGTCTGGCGCTGACGGGGCGCACGCCGCACCGCTCGCTCGCCGGCGGGTGCACTATCATTTCGCTCGCCGCTCCGCAGCCCCACCTCGCGATGGCGGAGCGCGGAACGTCAGCGCCAGGAGCCAGGTACGGGAACGATGAGGGAGTCGAGATGGATCTGAAGCACGTGCTCTACGAGCAGACGGACGATGTCGTCAAGGTGACGGTGAACCGGCCGGAGGTGATGAACTCGATCAGCCGCCGCGTCTACGCCGAGCTGGATGAGGCCTTCGCCGCCGCCGAGGACGACGACTCCGTCAAAGTGATCGTCGTCGCCGGGGCGGGCGACAACTTCGGCGCCGGCCATGACCTCGGCAGCGCCGTGATGCGCGGCGAGGTCGACGACTACCCGCGCGACCGCTCCGCCATCGGGCGGGTGAAGTCGATGGACCGCGGCGTCTACTGGAGGCTGCACGACCGCTGGCGCAACATCGGCAAGCCGACGATCGCGATGATCCAGGGCTACTGCATCATGGGCTCGTGGATGCTGGCTGCCTCGTGCGACCTTGCGGTCGCGTCCGAGGACGCGAAGTTCGCCGACCGCTCGGTGCGCTGGGGCGGGGCGCACCATGAGTACCCGACGCACTTCTGGGAGCTGGGTATCAAGAAGGCCAAGGAGTACCTCTGGACCGGCGACTTCATCGACGCCGCCGAGGCCCACCGCCTGGGCATGGTGAACCGTGTCGTCCCGCTCGATCAGCTGGAGGAGGCGACGATGTGGCTGGCCGGCCGCATCGCCCTCAACGACCTCTACGCGCTGAAGGTCTCGAAGATGTCCGTCAACCAGGCGGCCGACATCATGGGCCAGTCCGCGGCCGTCCGCTCCTCCGGCAACTTCTGGCTGATGGGACGGCCCGGCGAGCCCGGGCGCGGAACCGAGGACGACCCGAGTCGCGTCGCCTGGTCGAAGCAGCAGAACGAGCGCTTCGATGAGCAGGAACGAGACGGGACCCGGCCTTGGTAGCGGTCCCTCCAGACCTGCCGCAGGGCTTCGCCTCAGGCTTCGCGCTGCCGCAGGTCTTCCCCGACGGCGCCGTCGATGTCGAGCTGATCCGCGACATCGCGGCCCGGGCGGAGGCGGCGGGCTTCGACAGCCTCTGGACCCAGGAGCAGCTCATCGGGCAGGCGCAGAGTATCGAACCGATCGCGCTGCTCTCGTACGTCGCCGCGGTCACGACTCGGGCCCGCCTCGGCGTATCTATCCTGGTGCTACCGGTGCGCAGTCCGCTGACGCTGGCCAAGTCGCTCGCCTCGCTCGACGTGTTGAGCGGGGGACGGCTGATCGCCGGCGTCGGGCTGGGCGGCGATTGGGACAGCGGCGCCTTCGGCGTGCCGCAGGGGCGGCGCGTGCGGCGCTTCCTGGAGGTGCTGCAGGCGATCGATGCGCTCTGGCGCGAGGAGAAACCGCAGTTCGAGGGCGAGTTCTTCCAGCTCCACGGCACGCAGATGCACCCCAAGCCGCTGCAGCAGCCGCGCCCGCCGATCTGGTTCGGCGCCCGCTCGGAAGCGGCGATCCGGCGCGCCGTCCGCCACGGCGACGGCTGGATGGGGCCGGGTTCGTCGAGTTCCGACGCCTTCCGCGAGCATGTCGAGGGGCTACGCCGCGCGCTCGAGCAAGCTGGCCGCGACCCGGCGACGTTCGCCATCTCGAAGCGCGTCTACCTGGCCATCGACGACGATGCGGACCGCGCCGAACGGCGGCTGCGGGAGTGGTTCGCGCACAACTACGGCAACGAGGAGATGGCGACCGCCGTCTCGATCTGGGGGCCGCCCTCGCAGGTGTACGAACGCATCGACGAACTGATTGACGCTGGCGCGCGGCACCTGCTGATGAACCCGGTCTTCGACTACGAAGAGCACATCGAAGCCCTCAAGCACTACACCGGCGAGCAGTAGGGCCGGCCGGGGTGCTGACCGAACTTGGCGATGGCGTCTACGTGCTGGAGATCCCCGGCCCGATACCGGTGAACGCCGGCATCGTCGTCGGCGACGAGTCGGTCGCCGTGATCGACACTGGCACCGTCGAATCCGACGCGAAGCAGCAGCTCGATGCGGTGGCGCGGGTGACGGACCTGCCGGTGCGCTACGTGATTAACACGCATCACCACGGCGATCACTCCTTCGGCAACTGGTGGTTCCTGCCGGCTGTCGTCGTCGGACACGACCGCTGTCGCCTGCGGCTCGTCGGCGAGGCCGGCGAACGCCACCGCGAGATGATGGCCCGCCTGGTGCCGGCGGCGGCGGAGCAGGTGCAGGCGGTGCCCGTGACCGCGCCGGCCGTCACCTTCGACCGGTCCTGCGACCTGCACCTGGGCAACGTCAGCCTGCGGCTCGACTACCTCGGCCGCGCACACACCGACAACGACATCACCGTGCGCCTAACCGAGCGCGACCTCGTCTTCGCCGGCGACCTGATCGAGCAGTCCGCGCCGCCCGTCGTGATCGAGGGCTTCCCCGCCGAGTGGGGGCCGACGCTGCGGGCGCTGGAGGCAGTGCCGGAGGCCCGCTTCATCCCCGGCCACGGCGTCGAGGTCAATAGTGCGTTCGTCGGCATGCAAGCGCAGGCGTTCGAGCAGATCGCGGAGACCTGCCGCGCGGCCGGATCCGCCGGGGCGGCGCTCGATGCGCTGGGGACACTGCCGCACTCCGTCCGCGCGGTGCTCGGCGCGCAGGCGCAGGTGGCGGTCGCCCGCTACTTCGCCACGGTCCAGGCGTAGCGCCCGAGCAGTCCCTGCGGCCCGCAATCGAACGAAGTCGTATCCTCGGGATCGACGCGTGACGCGGGGCGGGAGCGATCGTGAGAGTTGCAGCGGGGCCACGAACCTGGGCCGCCTTCGCCGTAGTCGCACTCGTACTGGCAGCCTGCACCTCCAGTGACGGTGACGGCGCCGGCAGCGAGGCCACGCCGGTCGCCACCGGTCAGCCATCCGCGACGCCCACGGCGACGGCGACCCCCGGCGCCGTGACCGCGCTGGAGGGCGTGCACAGCGCCGTCGTGCGTATCGTCGCGGAGGGCACCTTCGTCGACCCGGAGTTCGGGGTGCAGCTGAACGCCGCCGGCAGCGGCAGCGGCTTCATCATCGATGGCACCGGACTGGCGGTGACGAACAACCACGTCGTCACCGGGGCGGGCTTCGTGCGGGTCTTCCTCGATGGCAGCGCCCAGCCGGTCAACGCTCGCTTGCTCGGCGCATCGGAGTGCTCCGATCTCGCCGTGATCGACATCGACGGCGACGGTCACCCCTTCCTCAAGTTGCGCGAAGGCGCGGTGGCGGCCGGGCTCGGCGCCTTCGCCGCCGGCTTCCCGCTCGGCGACGCGGAGTTCACGTTGACCAGGGGCATCGTCTCCAAGGCGCGCGCCGACGGTGAGAGCGAGTGGGCCTCCGTCGACTTCGTGATCGAGCACGACGCCCAGATCCGACCCGGCAACTCCGGCGGCCCGCTGGTCGACGACGACGGCGCCGTGATTGGCATCAACTACGCCGCCTCGGACGAGCCGAACCAGGCGTTTGCGATCGGGCTGGCGGAGCTGCGCCGCATCATCGACCGGTTGAGCGCCGGCGAGCACGTCACCTCGATCGGCGTGAACGGCCAGGCGGTCGCCTCGCCCGATGCCACCGGCATCTGGGTCGCGTCCGTGCGCTCCGGCTCACCGGCGGACCGTGCCGGCGTGCGGGCCGGCGACATCATTACGCGACTCGAAGGGCTGCTGCTCGCCACCGACGGGACGATGTCGGACTACTGCGATGTGCTGCGCTCGCATAACCCGGACGACGTGCTGGCCTTCGAGCTGTGGCGTGCCGAGACCGGGCAGTTGCTTGAGGGCCGCCTCAACGGCGACACCGCGCTGACCGCGTCGTTCTCGTTCGCTGAACAGCTCTCCGACTCTCTCCTCGGACCCGACGCGGCCGGGTATGACTTCCACTCGGTCACCGACGACTCCGGCGTCCTCACCGTCGATGTGCCCGATGTCTGGATGGAGGTCGACGGCACTCCGTGGTTCACGGACGAGCCGTTCGCGCCCTCGATCACCGTCGCCCGCAGCCTCGATGGCTTCCTCAACGGCTGGACCGCACCGGGCCTCTTCTTCGGCGTCTCCGGGGAGCTGGCGGAGCTGACGGGCGTCGAAGGGCTGCTCGACCAGATTCGCGAGCTGTTCTCGCTCGACGAGGCCTGTGAGTTCGTGGGGCGGTACCCCTACCAGGACCCGTTCTACGGCGGACAGTTCGACCAGTTCGAAGGCTGCGGCGGCGAAGACGTGATCTACATCTCGCTGGCGGCGTTGCCCGAGGACGGCAGCTTCATCATCAGCGTCCAGGTCCAGCTCCGCGCCCAGGAAGACGCCGGCGTGCTCGACCGGGTGCTGGATTCGTTCCTGGTCCTCAACCAGTGACTGACTGATGGGCGGGCGCCGGGTGCTGGGCTCGGTGGCTTCGGTCGCCTCGCTCGCTTCGCCCCCGACGCGTCTCACCATCGAACGGCTGCTGGCCGGTGGCGCGCTCGTCGCCATCGTGATGTGGGTCGCGCT
>JASLOV010000019.1 GCA_030745285.1 Dehalococcoidia bacterium
AATTCCGGACCGAGCACTACCGGATGGCCGGCCGGATCCGACCACTGCTCTTCTGGATCGGTCGCGACAACGTCGGCCTGGCACGGATCGTCTGGCACCGCGGGCCGGCTAACGCCGTCGCCTACGAACTGCTCATCGGGACCGACCCCGATCTCGCCCCGCAACGGCTCAACCGGTGGGGCTACATCGCCGAAGAGATCGACGGACCCGATGGCCGCCTCCTCGGCATCATCTCCAAGTCGGAAGAGCGTACCGTCGGCGAGGTGCGCTCCGGACGGGACGATGACGGTCGACGAAACGCGTTCTCGGTCATTCGAGCAACGGTGCGAAACGGGCGCTCCGATGCGACGCTCTGGACGGAGCAGACCGCCGACAACCTCACCTTGCACGACGTCGACCACGTGCTCGCGGCGGTCGAACATCCGCCCGAGGACGCGGAGCGCCACCAGGAAGCCGTACGCGCCGGCATGCAACCGGGCTTTCTTGCCGCGGTCGCCGAGTTGATCGACCGCAGCGTTCTGGCACATCGCGCGTCGCCGGCCGCGGTCGAAGCGCTCGAGAACCTCCCGGTGCCCTACGTGTACGCCGATGCGCTGCACGACCTCTCTCTGCGCTCACACGACAGCCGGCGCCAGCTGCTCGATGACACGCTGGTCACGACGATCGACGGAAAGTTCGAGACGCGCGAACGATCGACTGGCGAGAAGACCCGCTTCGAGGTTGGCTACGGGCGGGACGGCTGCCTGGCCGGCATTCCGGTATCGATCGAGTATCAGACGCGCTGGTGGCTGCGTGTCGAACTAATGCGCGAATCTCCAGCGGTGCCGCCCGTCGGCCCCGACGCCGGTTCCACATCGGACACCCGGTGCCCCTGACTCCCCCGTCCACGCCGGCGTGAGGTCGTCGAAAGTTCGCAACGCATCCGTGGTAGCCTGGAAATCACTGCATTCACGGAGGCTTCATGCGTAGGCGTATCCCGATTCGCTCGCTGCTCCTGATCGTCCTCTTCAGTTTCAGTGCGTGTAACACCGGCTCGGAGGAGGTTGCCGGCGTGCCGACCGGTGCGTCGGCGACGCCACCGACCCAGTTGACGACCGTCGACCTGACGATCGGCACCGGCGCGACGGCGGCCGCCGGCAACACGCTCACCGTCAGCTACACCGGCTGGCTCTGGAACGCCAACGGCTTCGAGAACAAGGGCCAGGTGTTCGACACGGCCAACGCCCTGGCACCGTTCAACTTCGTGCTCGGCGCCGGGAACGTGATTGATGGATGGGAGCAGGGAGTCCCCGGCATGCGCCTCGGCGGCGCCAGACGGCTGATCATTCCGCCCGCCCTGGCATACGGCGACACCGGCAGCGGGCCGATCCCGCCGGGCGCCACGCTCATCTTCGAGATCGGACTGCTCGCCGTGCAGTAGACGCTCGCGAACCGATTGAGAGGTGTTCCATGTCGCAAACATCTCGGCCTTCAAGAGCCCCGCGCCTCCCCGCCTTCGGCCCGCGCGCGCGGCGAGCCGCCGCCCTCGCGCTCGTCATGCTCCTCGGCGTGATTGCCGCGTCCACCTCGTCCGTCGGGGCGCAGCGACCACCCGTCTCTGGCCCAACCGCCGGTGTGTCGGCTGGCCACCCACTCACGACCGCGGCGGCGTTCGAGATTCTCGTCCAGGGCGGCAACGCCTTTGACGCGGGCGCGGCCTCGCTGCTGGTGGGCGGCGTCGTCGAGCAGGATCTGTACGGCCTCGGGGGCGAAGCGCTGATCCTCGTGTACCCGAAGGCCGAGGGCAAGGTGACCTCGATCGTCGGCCAGGGCTGGGCTCCCGCGCGTGCGACGATCGACTGGTACCTCGAGCGCGACCGGAACCTCAACGGCGAGGGGCTCGACCCGGCCGTCGTGCCGGGCGCGCTGCACGGCGCGCTAACGGTGCTCGAACGCTGGGGCACGATGACCTTCGAGCAGATCGCCGAGCGGGCCATCGACTACGCGCGGAATGGCTTTCCCCTGCGGCCGCGCACCGCGCGCTCGATCGAGCGCAACCTGGAGTTCTTCGAGGCGTGGCCGGACAACCAGCGCTACTGGCTGAAGCCCGATGGCGCGCTCTACGCTCCAGGCGAGACGATCAAGCTGCCTACGCTGGCCAACACCCTGACGAAGATGGTGGTCGCCGAACGCGAGAATGCCCATCGTGGCCGCGAGGCGGGAATCGTCGCGGCACGCGACCGGTTCTACAGGGGCGACATCGCGCGCGAGATGGTCGACTTCCTCCAGGCGAACGGATCGCTGTTCGAGTACGACGACTTCGCGGAGTTCTACGCGAAGATCGAAGAACCGACGCAGGTCGACTACCGCGGCTACACCGTCTACAAGCAGGACTTTGGGAGCCAGGGGCCGGTCTTACTCCAGACGCTGAATATCCTGGAGCGCTTCGACTTGCAGTCGATGGGCCACAACAGTGCCGACTACATTCACACGATGATCGAGGCGATGAAGCTGGCCTACGCCGACCGCGACACCTACTATGCCGATCCGGAATTCGTCGCGGTGCCGAGAACCGGCCTGCTCTCGAAGACCTACGCCGCCGAACGCGCGCGCGCGATAGACCCGAGCCGCGCCTCGGTGGCCTTCCAGGCGGGCGACCCGCTGCCCCACGACCCGGACGTCGACGAGTGGCCGTTCTGGATCGCCGACCTCGAGGACGCCCAGGCGGCCGAGGATGCCGGCAGCTCGTTCGTGCCGTCGTCGGGCGGGTTGAAAGACACGTCGCACATGGCGATCATCGACGTCGACGGCAACATCTTCGATACGACGCCGAGCGGTGGGTGGATCGGGGGTGCCGTCATCCTCGGCCAGACCGGGATCGGCATGAGCACGCGCGGCGAGCAGTTCTGGCTCGACCCCGATCGCGCGAACCAGCTGCGCGCCCGCGCTCGGCCCCGCTACACCTTGACGCCGAGCA
>JASLOV010000020.1 GCA_030745285.1 Dehalococcoidia bacterium
TGCCGATCATCGGCGACGACATCAAGTCCCAGGTGGGTGCCACCATCCTCCACCGCCTGCTGGCGCGGCTCTTCCAGGACCGCGGCGTGCGCATCGACCGCACCTATCAGCTCAACTTCGGCGGCAACACCGACTTCCTGAACATGCTGGAGCGCGAGCGGCTGGAGTCGAAGAAGATTTCCAAGACCAACGCCGTCACCTCGCAGATCGAGTACGAGATGGGGGGCGCGGACGTGCACGTCGGGCCGTCCGACCACGTGCCGTGGCTGGCCGACCGCAAGTGGTGCCACATCCGCATGGAGGGCACGACCTTCGGCGAGGTGCCGCTGATGGTGGAGACGAAGCTCGAGGTGTGGGATAGCCCGAACTCGGCTGGCGTCGTGATCGACGCCGTGCGCTGCGCCAAGCTCGCGCTCGACCGCGGCGTCGGCGGTCCGCTGCTGGACCCGTCCGCCTACTTCATGAAGTCGCCGCCGACGCAGATGCGAGACGAGGACGCGCGCGACCGCATCGAGTCGTTCATCGCGGGCTAACCTCCCGTCGCTCGAGCCGCGGTCGCTCCGCGCCGGTGCAGGACGGGCATGATGTGGCGTTCCCTGGCGATCCGGGCCGTGGTGCGGCTGGTCGAGGCCGTCCCGTTGCGCATCGGCTACCTCGTGGCGTGGTACGCCGGCATCGCCGTGTACTTCGGCTGGTGGGGCGGGCGGCGTCGCACGATCGAGAACATGCTGCACGTCGCCGCGGGCGACCGGGCGCTCGCGCGCCGGCACGCCCGCCGCTCGTTCTCGTACTACGCGCTGTATCTCGTCGACTTCCTGCGCATGGGGCGAGTGAGCGGCGATGAGGTGGAGCGGAGGCTGGCGTTCGAGGGCTGGGAGATATTCCAGCGGGGCCGCGCCGGCGCCGGACTGCTGTTCGTCACGATCCATTTCGGGAACTGGGACTTCGCTGCCGGTCGCATAGCCGGCTACGGCCTGCCGCTGGCGGTCATCACCGACACCTTCGAGGACCCGGA
Organism: Dehalococcoidia bacterium; assembly: GCA_030745285.1. Taxonomy (GTDB): domain Bacteria; phylum Chloroflexota; class Dehalococcoidia; order UBA2979; family UBA2979; genus SHYR01. The sequence continues at coordinate 1,016 of JASLOV010000020.1, forward strand.
GATCGACCGCGTGGTCGTGGGGACGCGAGAGCGGCTGGGCGTGCGCATCATCCCCGCCGAGCGCACCGGCCCCGGCGTGCTGCGCGCGCTGCGGAACAACGAGGTAGTGGCGCTGCTGATCGACATCCCCGACATCCCATCGAGCATCGAAGTGGAGTTCTTCGGCGACACCGTCTCGGTGCCCGACGGCCCGGCGCGCATCGCGTTGCGTACGGGCGCCTCCGTGATCGTCGGTGCGGTGGCGCGCGACGGCGAGCGCAGCGAGCGCTTCGTGCCCTTCGTGGAGCGCGTCGAGTACACGCCAACCGGAGAGCGCGAGGACGACGTGCGCGGGCTGACGCAGGCGATGCTGGACGCGCTGGAGGGGATGGTGCGCCGCCACCCGGAGCAGTGGTACATCTTCCGTCGCCTCTGGGTCGCCGATCGCGAACGGGCGGAGGCCGGCTAGCATGCTGAAGTTCGCGCTGCTGTGGCTGCTGGTGCGGGTGGCTGGGCGGCTGCCGTCGCGAGTGCTGTACCGGGCTGCAGATGCGGCCGGCACGCTGTGTTGGCTGCTTTCGGCGCGATTGCGTACGACGACGCGTGATCACATGCGCCATGTGCTCTCAGCGGACACTGAGAGGCGGCTGAGCGCCGCTGAGGTCGATCGGGCGGCCTCCGGCGCGGTGAGGAGTGCGGCGCGCTACTACGCCGACTTTGCGCGCTCCTCGCATCTCTCGCCGCAGCAGGCGTTCGACGAGGTCGAGCACTTCGACGGCATCAACCACCTCTTCGCTGCGCTGGACCGCGGCTGCGGCGTGATCATGGCCTCCGCCCACCTGGGCAGCCCGGAGTACATCTTCCACGCCGCCAGCTACCTGGGACTGGAGATGGTGGTGCTGACGGAGCCGCTGGAACCGCCGCGGGTGCACGACTTCGTGCACGAGGTGCGGGCCGCGCCCGGCGTGCGCTTCGTGCCGGCCGACCGCGACGGATTGCGCGAGACGCTGGCGGCGCTGCGACAGGGGCGGATGGTGGCGGTGCTCGCAGACCGCGATGTCCAGGGTGCCGGCCAGGCGGTGACCTTCTTCGGGGAGCGCGCGTCACTGCCGGCCGGTCCGGTGCAGCTCGCGCTGCGCACGGGAGCGGCCATCGTCCCGGTCTTCGGCATGCGCACGGGGACGGGCCGCTACGACGTCGTCTTCCGCCCGCCGCTGGAACTGCAGCGCAGCGATGACCGCGCCGCCGACCTGGCGGCGGGGATGCGCCTGCTCGCGCGGGCGCTGGAGGAGGGCATCGCCGCCGCACCGGAGCAGTGGTTCGTGCTGCAGCCGCTGTGGGCGGGGCTTGCGCACGGGCGCGGTCAGGGGAGCGCGCAGGCGGAACGCGGGAACGGCAGCGAGCGTACACTGTCCGGCGATGAACGCAGCCGCGAATAACGGCGTCCCGGCGCCCCGCTTCGGGGTGGCCGACCTTCAGCTCCACACGGCGTTCGGCGACGGCATGGCGAGCGCCCGCGAGGTGCTTGATCGCGTCGAGCACCAGACGTCGCTCGACGTGATCGGCGTGACCGACCATGACGATGTGGGCGGCGCGCTCGAGGCCCGCGAGTTGCACGCCCGCGGCGACTACAGCTTCGAGCTGGTGACCGGCATCGAGGTGACGACCCGCTCCGGACACTTGCTGGCGCTGTGGGTGGACGAGCCGGTGGCCTCCTTTCGTCCGCTGGGCGAGACGATCTCGACGATTCATGGCGCCGGGGGGCTGGCGGTGATCCCGCACCCGTTCTCCTACCTCACCCGCTCCGTCGGGCAGCGCGCGCTCGAACGGCTGCTGCGAGAGGACGACCCCCGGACGCGGCCGGACGGGATCGAAGTGGCGAACACCTCGCTGGCGGGGCGGGTGACGGGGGCGAAGGCGCGGCGGCTGAACGGCGAGCGCTACGGCCTGGCCGAGACCGGGGGCAGCGACGCGCACTTCCCGGAAGAGATCGGGAAGGCGAGAACGCTGTTCGGGGGGACGACGGCGGCGGAGCTGCGGGCCGAGATCGAAGCTGGGCGCACGCGCGGGCTGATGGGCGACCCGGTACCGTTGCGGGCGATCGGCGTGAGACGGCTGCTGGAGCAGCAGGTTCGCGGCCTATCGGTGACACCGCGTAAGGTGCTGGGGCGACCGCTGCGGCGGGTGGCGAGGGCGCTGACCGGAGGCCGGACATGAAAGTCGCGCTGGTCTCACCCTACGACTGGCACACCCCGGGTGGGGTGAACGGCCACATCGACTCGCTGGCGGACCAGCTGGAAACGCGTGGCCACCGCGTGCGCATCCTCGCGCCGGCCAGCGGGCCGGTCGACGACCGTCGGGTCGTGACCGCGGGACGGCCGTTGCCGATCCCGGCGTCGGGCTCGATGGCGCGCATCGCCCTCAACCCGCGGCTGGGGCGGCGGGTGAAGCAGGTACTGGCGGACGAGCAGTTTGACATCGTCCACGTACACGAGCCGCTGATGCCGTGGCTGCCGATGCAGGTGCTGCGGCACTCGCGCAGCGTGCATCCCGGCACCGTCAACGTCGGCACGTTCCACGCCCGCAAGGACGGCGGCAACCGGCTGTACTCGTACGGGCGGCCGTTGCTGAAACGTCGGTTCCGCGAGATCGACGGCAAGATCGCCGTCTCGGAGCCGGCCGCGCAGTACGTCGGGCGCTACTTCCCCGGCTTCTACAACCTGATCCCGAACGGCGTCGACATCGACCGCTTCGCCAGCCTATCGATCGAGCCGATCGCTCGCTTCGACGACGGCGTGATCAACCTGCTGTACGTCGGGCGGGCGGAGAAACGGAAGGGGCTGGCGTACCTGCTGCGCGCCTTTGCGGCCGTCCACGCCCGCAACCCGGACACGAGATTGCTGGTGGTGGGGCCGAATTCGCGTGCCCGCCGCCGCTATCGCCGCATGGTGGAAGAGGGCGACCAGCCCGGCATCGTCTTCATCGACGACGTCTCGGACGAGGAGCTGGCCCGCTACTACCGTACGGCGCAGGTATTCTGCTCGCCCGCCACCGGTAACGAGTCGCAGGGCTACGTGCTGCTGGAGGCGATGGCCGCGTCGGTGCCTGTGGTCGCCTCGAACATCGACGGCTACGCCTCCGTGATCACGCACGGGGTCGAGGGGTCGCTGGTGCGGCCGAAGGATGAGCAGCAGCTGGCCGATGCGCTCACCTCGCTGGTCCGCAACGCCGATGCGCGTGCCGCGTTCGCGGCCGCCGGCCGCCGTCGGGTCGAGGACTACTCATGGCCACACGTCACGCAGCGGCTGCTCTCTTACTACGAGCGGCTGGTGTACGACCGCGCCACGCACCTGCGGTCGCTGCGCCCCGCCGCCGCGCGCGACTAGCCCGGGGTCCCGATGTCGCCACGCCTGCTTGCCGGCCGCGCCCCGGCGCGGCTGATCGATGGCATCGTGACGCTGCTTGCCGCCGCCGGCGTCACGCCGATGGCGGTGACGCTGGCGGGACTGGCCGGCAGTATCGGGGCGGCGGTGCTCGTCGCCCGCGGCGAGCTCGTGGCCGGCGGCATCGTGCTGCTGGTCGCCAGCGCACTCGACATGTTCGACGGTGCGCTGGCGCGGGCCACCGGCAAGGCGTCCCGGCTCGGCGCGCTCGTCGACTCGACGGCGGACCGGCTCTCGGAAGCGGCGCTGCTGTTCGGGATGCTCGTGCACACAACCGGGCTGGGCGACCGTGAACTGTCGCTGCTTGTCTTTGCCGTTGCGATTGGTTCGATGCTGGTCTCGTACATGCGGGCGCGGGCGGAGGGCGAGGGGCTGGAGCTGACGGCCGGGATCTTCACGCGCACGGAGCGTATCGTCGTACTGTCGGCGGCGCTGATCAGCGGCTGGCTGCGCGCGGGACTGTGGGTGCTGGCTGCGCTCACGCTGGTGACCGCAGCACAGCGAATGTTCCTGGCAATCCGGGCCCTGCGGGAGGATAACTGATGACCCAGCTCGAGCGCGCGGACGAATCGCAGATTGCCTCGCACTTCCAGCAGAACCTGACGCGGCCGGTCGCGATCGACCTGTGGACGCGCAAGGAGAGCGCGCTCGTTCGCAGCGACCGCGACCCGTGTGTGCACTGCGATGACGTGATGGAGCTGGCGCGACAGATCGCATCGCTGCACCCGGCGCTCTCGCTCACTCGCTACGACCTGGACAAGCACGCCGACCGGGCCTCCGAGGCGGGCGTCGCGCGTCCGCCGCTGACCGCGATCCGGGCGAACGGTCGCGAAGTACGGTTCGCCGGGCTGTGGGCGGGGACGCTGCTGCCCGTGATGATCGATTCGATCGTCGGGATCTCGTCCGGCGCCACGCCGCTGGCGCAGGAGAGCCTGGACACGCTGGAAGCGCTGCCGGAGGTGATGCCGGTCGAGCTGCTGGTCGCGCCGTACGACCCGTACTCGGCCTACATGATGCGGCTGGTCTACGCGCTCGGCATCGCCTCGCGCAACGTGCGCGTCGACGTCGTCGATGCGTCCGAGTACCCGCTGCTGGCGTCGCGACGGGCGGTGACGGAAGTGCCGCTGCTCTTCCTGAACGAGCGGCGCTACGTCGGGGCCTGGGAAGAGCCCGACTTGATCGAGCAGATGCGGCGGCTGGCCGACGGCAACGACGACCCGGTGATCCGCGACAGCGTGCCCGTTGCGCCGTTCATGACGGAGGCGGAGGCGCAGCGCGCCGCCCAGGAGCAGCAGCAGCAGCAACAGGGCCGGGCGACGCCCGGCGAGACGATCTCGCCCGGCGGAGTGATCCTGCCTGGACAGTAGGTCCGACCGGCCCCGCAGGGCCCTTCCGCGCGCCCTTCCCAGGTCACGTCCGAAGCCATGCATTGACGAAATAGAACGTATGCTCTACTGTCCGACGACTCCGTATGCGCGAAGACCTGGTGGCATTGGGCGCGACGCGAGCGGGCGAAGGGGACGGCGATAGAAATCACCTCGTTCAACATCAACATCACCAGCGATCAGTCCGACGCGCTGACGGAGTGGTACCGGGACGTTCTGGGGCTCTCGCAGGATGAGGAGTCCGGCGGTTTCGAGGTGGGCCCGGCCTATGTCTACATCGATGCACATTCCGAGACTCACGGCCCGGCAAAGGAGCCGCAGCGCGTCCTGATCAACATGTTCATCGACGACTTCGAGGCGGAGTACGAGCGGCTTTCGGCGGCCGGCGTGACGTTCATCCGTCAGCCGGAGCGAGAGGACTGGGGCGGGCTGTTCGCCACCTTCCTCGACCCGGACGGAAACTACCTGCAGATCGTGGAGTTCAAGCCAGGCGGCTAGCGGCCGGGCGGCTAGATGGGGTCGCCTGTTAGTTGCGACGCAGCATGACGAACGCGCCCGCGCCGAGGCCGAGCGCGAGCAGGACCGCGATCAGGCCGACGATCAGCCCGGCTGCGGTGCTCGAGTCGCTGGCTGCTGCCTCGGCCGCACCCGCCGCCGGTTGCGGCGTCGCCGTCGCCGAGTCTGCCGGAGCGACCGGCCGGGTGGTGGCGGCGGTGTCGGGTGAGGGCAGCGCGATCGGGCCGCGGGTGGCCTCGGCGGCCGGCGCGGTGGTGGCGGTGGGGGGAGCGGTGAGCAGCTCCGGCCGCAGGTTGTTGGCCTCGCGCCAGGCGTTGTAGAGACCGTTCTGGTCGAAGCCGTAGACCGCCTGCAGGGCGCCGTCGATGCGCTGGCCTTCGTGGTGCACCCGGTAGAGTTCCGCGAACTTCTCGACGCCGAACTCTTCGATCAGGAAGTCGACGGCGGAGTAGGCCTGTCCGTAGAACTGGTTGACGTCCTTCGGCCGGTTGGCGGGGGCGCCCATCGACCGCAGCGAGAACGTCGTGTCGGTGGCGACGGCGTCCTGCAGCCCCTGCAGGTAGCCCTGGCCCGGTGACGACTGGGCGTAGACGGCAGTGCCCTCGTCCAGCCACGACGGGATCGAGGAGAACGGCCCGTCGCCGGCGACGTGCGTGACGACGTGGGCGGTCTCGTGCCGGATCACATCAGAGGCGGCGGCGAAGACGAAGATCAGGTCCGGGGCGACGCGCTGCCCCTGGGTGTTGATGAATTGATCGAAGACGACGCCGCGCGATTGCCGTGCCGCCTCGCCGTCCTCCTCGGAGCGCCAGACGACCACCTTCACCTCGTAGGGCACGGTGGTGTCGAGCAGCGCGCCGACGGTTTCCAGCGCCTCGCGCGCGGCCCGGAGCGCAGTCATCGCGCCGTTGTCGTTGTTGCCGTACCAGAAGGCTCTGACCCCGCCCTCGGCCATAGACCGCCAGGTGTAGCGGCCGTCCATGAAGGTGAACTCGCGCTCGGGGGTAGAGAATTCGTCGCCGTCTCGGTCCACCAGCTCCCAGTGGTAGACGAAGGTCGAGCCGACGGGGATGTAGCGCTGGAAGTCGATCGTCTTGAGCGTGAAGACCACGTCCGTCTCGGCGCCACTCGTGAAGGCGCCCTCGGCGCTGCCGCCGACATCGCCGTCCGGGTTCAGCACCTTGTAGACGAGCCGGGCGCTCTGGAGGCCAGCCTCGGCGCGCACGCGCAGCATGAAGGTGAGCGACGTCGGCTCCGCGGACTCCTCGCGCGGCTCGTCGGTCTCGATGCCGCCGGCGTGAGCGGTGGTGGCGGTGGTGGCGGCGAGCGCCAGCGACGTGGCCGCAGCCAGGAGCGCGAAGGCGAAGGCGGAGATGGGCGCGATACGTGACCTCACGGCGTTCTCCGCTCCCGGGTCCAACTGGCCTTCACGTTCCCGCCTTCAGGCTACTTCGCGGCCTTCGCTTCATCGGGTTCGCCGACCTGGCTGCGCAGGTAGCCGGTGATGAAATCGTCCAGCTCCCCATCCAGCACGGAGCTGGTATCGCTGGTCTCCACGCCGGTCCGCAGGTCCTTCACCATCTTGTACGGGTGGAGCACGTAGGAGCGGATCTGGTTGCCCCAGCCTGCCTCGACATGGTCGCCCCTGATTGCCGCCCGCTCCGCCTCGTGCTTCTCCAGTTCCAGTTCGAGCAGGCGGGACTCCAGCACCCGCATCGCAGACTCGCGGTTGCGATTTTGTGAGCGCTCGTTCTGACATGTGACCACGATTCCGGTGGGGAGGTGTGTGATCCGCACTGCGGTGTCGTTCTTCTGGACGTTCTGTCCGCCGTTGCCGCTGGCGCGGTAGGTGTCGACCCGCAGGTCCGCGGCGTTGAGTTCGACGGAGATGTCGCCCGCCTCCGCCTCCGGCATCACCTCCACCAGCGCGAAGCTGGTGTGGCGCGAGTGGGAGGAGTCGAACGGCGAGAGCCGCACCAGCCGGTGCACGCCGCGCTCGGAGCGCATCAGACCGTAGGCGTTGGAGCCGGCGACGCGGATGTCGACGGACTTGACGCCGGCCTCCTCGCCGGAGCTGATTGCCAGAATCTCGGTCTTCATGTCGTGGGCGTCGCCCCAGCGCAGGTACATGCGCAGCATCATCTCCGCCCAGTCCTGCGCTTCCGTGCCGCCGGCCCCGGCGTGCAGTGAGAGCACCGCGTTGCGGGCGTCGTACTCGCCGCCGAGCGTGAGAGAAATCTCCAGCCGGCCGTACTGGCCCTCGAGTTCGTCGAGCTCAGCGGCGATGTCGATGCTGAGCTCGGCCTGTTCCTCCTCGTCGGTCTCCTCGGCGAGGGCGACGAGCGCTTCGAGGTCGGTGGAGCGCGTCTCCAGGGTGGTCCAGGTGGTGATCAGCGACTCGAGCGCCGCGACATCGCGCATCACGCGCTGCGCATTGGCCTGATCGTCCCAGAGGTCGGGTGCGCTAGCCTCCTTCTGGAGGCGGGCTAGCGTCTGTTCCTTGGCGGGCAGGTCAAAGTCGCACCTGCACATCCCGCACGCGCTCAAGCAGTTCGGCGACTCGTTGCTTCAGTTCGTCCATCGCATCTCATGATGGCATGACGCCGGAGGAGGGGCGACCGGGACGGCCGCGAGTGTTCCCGCTGTTCGCCCTCGGCTTCCCAGTCAGTTCGAGGCGGCCGCCTTCACGGTGTTCACCAGCAGCATCGCGCGCGTCATCGGCCCGACGCCGCCTGGGACGGGCGTGATCGCGCCCGCCACCTCCGCGACGCCGGCGAAGTCGACGTCGCCGACGAGGCGGTAGCCGCGCTTGCGGGAGGCGTCTTC
>JASLOV010000021.1 GCA_030745285.1 Dehalococcoidia bacterium
TCTCAACGTGGTCGTGACCGAGCGCGGGACGAAGGCGATCGGCTTCGCGCAGGCGACCGGCATCGCCGATCGGCTGCGCAGCCGAGGCTGGACCGTCTCGACGTTCCCATCTAATGAGCTATTCATAGGCAACGGCGGCGCACATTGCATGACGTGCCCGCTGTTGGTGCGGTAGAAGACCACGGCGCGCACGGCACATAGGTTTGGGCGAGCACCGGTGCGCGACGCGCCGGCCTCAGACAGTCCTCGCACGCCGACGGCATCGATGCGAGCATCACGATGGCAGGACTGCCGGCTGTCGACGCGCTGCGGAACTCGCCGGCGGTCACATCCCCGGCGCTCGCCGGAGCAGACCACGGCGCGCACGGCGCGCCTCGCGGCATCCGGAGCGGGGCTAACTACACAACGCCGATCCGCTGAATCGATTCGGCGGCGACGCGGCTGCCGACCTGGAGGCTGGCGGCGACGTCGCGCGACGTGCAGTACTCCCGGAGAAATCCGGCCGAGAAGACATCGCCCGCGCCGGTCGTATCGACGACCTGGTCGACCGGCACCGCTGCGCATCGGACCCGGTCAGCGCCGCCCACGGCCAGACTACCGTCGGGCCCGAGGGTCACGATGTAGAGCTTCCCTCGCCGGCGCGCCTGCGCCTCGAGCGTGGCGACCAGCGTCTGGTCGGTCGAGTGCAGGCCGAAGAAGCCGATGTCGAACCGATCGGCGTAGCGCTCGACGATGGCGGCGTCGGACTCGAAGTCGGCGAGGTCCGAGAAATCGACGGCGCGAAGGCCGGCCGAGGGCACGGCGATGACGGAATCGAAGAACCCGTGGATCTCGACGTAGAGCGGGGTGACGAGCAGATCGGCGGTGGCGATGAGCGCGCGGGCGGCGGGAACGAGACGGTAGCCGCCGAGAACGCCCTGGTCGTATTCGAAGAAGATCTTCTCACCCGACGGCGACCGATCGATCGGCTGAACGGAGGTTCGCCCCGGCCGTTCAACGACCGACCCGCCCAACCGATGCTCACGGAGCGCCGTCGCGACGAGCCGTGCTTCGACGTCGGTGCCCAACGCCGTCACCACGCCGACGTCGGTCGATGCCGGAAACAGCCGCCGCACGGTCGCCGCGACGTTGAGGGTCTTCCCACCCGGCCGGTCGATGCCCAGGTCGACGTAGCGGTCGACGCCACAATCGCCGGCGCACACGACCTTCACGGGCGGGAATCGAGCGCGCTCACCGCCGCCATCAGCGCGCGAACCTTCCCGGCATCGACGTAGGCACCCGTCTTCAGGCTGGTGCCGACGATCGCGCCGTCGGCGGTCCGGAGCAGATCGGCGGCATTCGACAGGTCGAGGCCGCTGCCGACCAGCACCGGGCAGTGCCCGGCGCCCTGCTTCGCCTCGCGCAACGACGCCCACGCCGGCGCCTCCCCCGTCACCGACCCCGTCACGACGATCGCATCGGCGGCGCACTCGACAGCCTGGGCCGCCGAGTCCGCCAGCGGCCGAGGATCGATCATCTGCGCGTACTTCACCTGGACGTCGGCCAGGATCAGCAGGTCGCCCGCGCCGATGCCAGCGCGGTACTCGACGAGCTGCTGCGGAGCGATCTCGATCGGGCCGTACTCCGGCCGCTGCATCGCATCGACGAAGAAATCGGTGCGGATGAACGAGGCGCCGGCCATCTGTGCGACCGCCACGGACGCCTCGGGGTCGTTCAGCAGGACCTGCACGCCGACCTTCACGCCGTTCGACGCCAGGACGATCTCGTGCGCGACTCGCGTCAGCGCCGAAATGGTGTCGGCCCCAGCCTTCAGGCGCCTGGGCTGATCGCCGTCGTTCGACACGAGCACGCCGTGGACGCCGCCGCCCTCGAGAGCGGCGAGGTCGGTGAGCGCGCGCTTGAGAACCTCGCCGAGGCCCGGCGATCCGGTCGAGCCGGGTAGCGCCGGCAGATGGATCACGCCGATGATCGGCCTCGGCGCGGAGAACAGATCGGCGAAGCGGTTCATGCCGAAGCCAGATCGCCCGCCGCCCGGACGTGCTTGACGGCCCGCACCCAGATTGCGTGCAGCCGGTCGCGATCCGCTCCCGACATCGCCGGCTGGAACAGCCGGTCGCGCCGCCGGACGCCGCGCACCGCCTCGGGACCGTCCCAGAAGCCGACGCCGAGACCTGCCAGAAACGCTGCGCCCGAGGCGGTGGTCTCGAGCGTGGTCGGCCGATCGACCGGCACCCCCAGGATGTCGGCCTGAAACTGCATCAGGAACCCGTTGGCTGCCGCGCCCCCGTCGACCCGTAGCTCCTGAATCGCCGCGCCCGAGGCGGCCATGGCATCGACGACATCGCGCGTCTGATACGCCAGGCTTTCCAGGGTCGCCCGGACGATATGGCTGCGACCGGCGCCGCGCGTCAATCCGAGGATCGCTCCGCGCGCGTTCATGTCCCAGTGGGGCGCACCCAAACCGGTGAACGCGGGCACGACGGTGACGCCGAGCGTGTCGGGCACGCTGGCGGCCAGCGCCTCGGTCTGGGCGGCCGACTCGATGATACCCAGCTCGTCACGCAGCCACTGGATCGCCGCGCCGGCGACGAAGATCGAGCCTTCCAGCGCGTACATCGCCTGTCCCGCGGCATCGCAGCACAGCGTCGTCAACAGCCCGTCGCGCACGGGCGGGCGCTGCGATCCCATGTTCATTACGACGAAGCATCCGGTGCCGTAGGTGTTCTTCGCCATGCCCGGCTCCCAGCAGCCCTGGCCGTAGAGCGCCGCTTGCTGGTCGCCCGCGATGCCGGCGATCGGCACGCCGCCCGGCACGCCGTCGTGCTGACAGGTTTCACCGAACACGCCGCAGCTCGGCTTGACCGGCGGCAGCATCGCCTCGGGCACGTCCAGCATCTCGAGCAACGCGGGGTCCCAGCGACGATCGTGAATGTTGTAGAGCAGGGTGCGCGAGGCGTTGGTCGGCTCGGTCGCCCATCCGCCGCCGGTCAGCTTCCAAAGCAGCCACGTGTCGATGGTGCCGAACAACAGCTCGCCGTCGCTCGCCTTGGCCCGCGCGTCGGAATACCGGTCGAGGATCCACTTCACCTTCGTGCCCGAAAAGTACGCGTCGATGACCAGCCCGGTCCGTTCACGGACCGCCTGGAGATGACCGTCCGCGATCAGTCGTTCGCAGATCTCGGTGGTCTGCCGACTCTGCCAGACGATGGCACGATGCACCGGGCGGCCGGTCTTCCGATCCCAGACGACCGTCGTCTCGCGCTGGTTGGTGATGCCGATCGCCTTCAACTCTCGCGGCTGCACGCCGGCCGCCGCAAGCGCCTCGCCCATCACGCGCTGGCTGACCTGCCAGATCTCGTCGGGGTCGTGCTCGACCCATCCGGGCTCGGGATAGTGCTGCGTGAATTCCGAGTAGGCGCGTCCGATGATCAGGCCGTCGTGGGAAAAGACGAGTGCCGTGCTCCCGGTCGTCCCTTGATCGAGTGCGAGAATGGCGTCGGGCATGCGCGGATCCGTCGACCGGTCGCGCTCAGTCCGCCGGCGGCGGTAGCGGAGGATCCGTCGGCGGAGGTTCGGTGGCGGGCACCTCGGGCTCGGCCGGCGGCTCACCAGCCTCGGGCGCTTGGGGTTCGGCCTGGGCGGCGGCGGCGTCCGCCGCGTCGCCCGCCGCGGGCATAGCGTGCCCTTCGGGCGCCATCGGCGGCTGGGCCCCTTCCGGCGAACTCATCACCTGTTCGAGGTCCTCGGCGCTGGCGGCAATCCGCTCGCGCGCCTGGAGATCGAGCGAGGTCAGCCGCTGCCGGAGCTCGTCGAGCGACGCCCCGAGCGCGTCGCGCGTGTCGCCGGTCACGCCGGCATCGGTCAGCGCTCGCTGGGCCGTGTCGATGTCCTGCATCGCCCGCCCGAACTGCTCGATCTCCTGGAGCGCCCGGGGCAGCATCGTCAGCACCTCGTCGAGGTTCGCGACGACGTTGGCCCGCGCCAGGGCGGCCTCGAGCTGCGCCTTCTCTGCCTCGAGAATCTGGCGCTCCAGTGCGGCGAGCTGGGCCGCCAGCTCGGCTCGCTCCTCGGCCGCGGCGCGTTCGAGATCGCGCCGTTCCTGGTAGTGGAGCACGTAGCCCCCGGCGAACCCGGCGCCGACCGCAATGCCGAGCACGATGAGCCAGATGACGAACGTGCGGAACGCGCGACCGAACCCGCCGCGGCCCGATTCGTTCGCGTCACTCGAATCGTCGATGATGCTCATGGTGCCCTCCTTCGACGCGTGGTCTCAGGCGACCGCCGAGTCCTCGTCGAGGACTTCGTCCGGGGGTAGCTTTTCGATGGTGAAGCCACTGTACCCGTAGGTCGCGGCGATCACCGGGTTAATCAGGTTGAAGAAACAGAACGGCAGATAGGTCAACGTCGCCACCCCGAGCGCCTGTGACATGAACGCGCCGCAGGTGTTCCACGGTACGAGCGGCGAGGTGAGCGTGCCGGAGTCCTCGAGCGTCCGCGACAGATTGCGTGGATCCAACCCTCGCTTGCGATACTCGGCGCGAAACATCCGCCCCGGCAGCACGATGGCAATGTACTGGTCTGACGCGACGATGTTCATGCCGATGGCGGTCAGGATCGTCGCCGCGATCAGATCACCGGTCCCCCGCACGAAGCTCAGAATCGAGAACGCGATCTTCTGGAGCATCTTCGTCGTCTCCATGACCGCACCGAACATCAGGGCCGCCATGACGAGCCAGATCGTGTTGAGCATGCTGGACATGCCGCCCCGACTCAACAACTCGTCGAGCGTGGCGTTCCCGGACGTGAGCACGAACCCGTCGAACAGCGCGATCCAGACACCCTTCAAGATCGCGACACTGCGCGGCAGATCGGTCTCGCCGACGTAGGTCAAGACCGTCTGCTGTTGAAACACGGCAGCAAACACCGAGCCGGTCAGGGCTCCGAGTAGCAACGCCGGAAACGCGGGCATGCGGCGGACGACCAGCACGAAGACGAACACCGCCGGCAGCAGGAGATGCGGGCCAATCGCGAACTGCGCGCGCAACTCCGACAGGATCGCCTCGAGGTCGCTCTCGCCGGCGGGCGGAGTCGACCAGAAGCCGATCGCCGTGAACAGCAGGAGTGCCACGACCAGACTGGGCACCGTCGTCCAGACCATGTGCCGGATGTGCACGAAGAGATCGGTGCCGGCCATCGCCGGCGCGAGGTTCGTCGTGTCCGAGAGCGGCGACATCTTGTCGCCGAAGTACGCGCCCGAGATGATGGCGCCGCCGGCC
>JASLOV010000022.1 GCA_030745285.1 Dehalococcoidia bacterium
CGAACCACGCCCAGGAGACCTGGCCGCACTCCCGGCACGTCAGAATGCAGCGTGCCTTCGCCTCCGCATCGAAGAACTGCTTTTCGGTGAGCTCCTCGAGCTCCTCGATCACCATCGGTATACCGCAGTGCTGCTCGTCGCGGTCCACCGGGCCGTGCGCCATGCGCAGCAGCGAGACAAAGCGGGGGAGCTCGTCGTTGTGTTCCCCGCGGACCATCGCCTAGCCTCTCGGCAGGCCGAGGCCGCGCGTGGCGATGATGTTGCGCTGGATCTCGTTCGTGCCGCCGCGGATGCCGGCCGCCGCGCCCCAGATGTAAGCGTCCTCGATCCGGCCGTCGAGTGGCGCACGGGCCGAGGCAGGGGTGAGCTGGCCGTAGAGCCCGGCCACGCGCACGCCGAGGTTGGCGATCTTCGTACTCAGCGTCGCGCCGAACAACTTCGACATCGATGACTCGTAGTTCGGCACCCGGTTCTGGCTCTGCAGCCAGACGACCCGGTAGGAGACCCACCGTCCGGCGGTGGCCGCGATGATCAGGTCCGCCAGGTCGCCGCGACGCTGGGCGTCGCCGTCGCGCTCGCCGCCCGGCCTCTCCTCGCTGAAGTAGCGGCCGGTGCGCTCCAGGCTCTGTGTCGCCGCGACGAACGCCGCCGCGCCGGAGCGTTCGAAGTCCAGCGTCGTCGTCATGTAGTACCAGCCGCGGTCCTCCTGGCCGACGCGGTTCTCCGCCGGCACGCGCACCTCTTCCAGGAAGAACTCGTTGAAGTGGTGGTGGTCGCCCATGCTCAACAGCGGGTGCACGGAGAGGCCCTGGCTGCTCATGTCGAGGATCAGCGTGGAGATGCCACGGTGCTTGGGCGCGTCCGGGTCGGTGCGTGTGCCGAGCCAGCAGAAGTCGGCGCGGTGTGCATCGGACGTCCAGATCTTCTGGCCCGTCACCACGTACTCGTCGCCGTCGCGTGTGGCTCGCAGCTGCAGTCCCGCCAGGTCGGAGCCGGCGCCGGGCTCGCTGAAGCCCTGGCAGAAGCAGATCTCGCCGGCCGCGATCTTCGGCAGGTACTCGGCTCGCTGGGCGTCGTTGCCGTGCAGCATGATCGAGGGCCCCACCAGGCTGACCGCCATCATGTGCGCCCGGCCGGGTGCGCCGGAGCGCGCCATCTCCTCGTTGTAGGCGAGCTGCTCGAAGTGCGAGCGTGCCTGCCCGCCGTACTCCTCGGGCCAGGCCAGCGTCAGCCACCCCCGCTGGCCCAGGCGGCGTGTGAACTCACGCGAGAAGCCGCCCTCCTGCACGAGCTCCGGATCGTTCCGGAACTCGTCGGTCAGCGTCTCGTCCAGGAATTCGCGGACTTCGCTCCGGAATGCCTCGACGTCTGATGCGAAGCGAAACTCCACGGTCGACGGCGGCCGCGGCTACGCTACCGAGGCGGGCGTGGGTACGAGGTAGTCCTCGAGGTTGAGGTCGTAGCCCTGGCGCAGCGCCTCCGTGTTCTTGGCCCCGCTCTCCCCCGGCGACCGGTCGAGCACGGCGCGCTCGAGGTCGTCGTAGGAGATCAGGTCTGAGGCCTTCGCGAAGGTCGCGAGCGCCACCATGTTGGCGACGCGGCGGATGCCGACGCCGTCCGCGATCTCGGTCAGCGGGACGTGGTAGACCGTCGCCGCGGTCTCCGGGATCTCACGGGCGTAGACGGTATCCGCGATCACGACGCCGCTGTCCTTCACCGTGTCGAGGTGCGCTCGGATTGCGCCCTGGTGCTGGGCGATCAGGTAGTCCGGGGCCAGCACCCACGGGAAGGTGATCGGCTCGTCGCCGAGCACGATGTCGCCGGCCGCCGCGCCGTCGCGGATCGCCGCCTCGTAGAACTGTGTCTGCACGGCCTCGTAGCCGGCCGCCACGCCCGCGGCCTCGGCCAGGATCGTGCTGGCGAGCACCGACCCCTGACCGCCGATGCCGGCGAAACGAATCTCTGTACGCATCCTTGCTGCTCCCTGCTGAAGTCCCGTTCTGGAGGCGCCTTCCTGGGGCCCTGCTGTGGGCCCTGCTGGGGGCCCTACTGGAGGGCCGGCGGCTTCGAGCTGGCGCCCTTCGAAGGCTCCACCTCGCCCGCCTGCACGCGCGCCACCAGCTTCTGCCACTCCTCGCTCATCTCTGGCCGGTCGGGAGCGGTCCAGGTGCCGATCACGAACTTGCCGAGGACGTCCTCGGGCTCGAGCTTTGCGGCCTGCGCGGAGGTCACCGAGTTGTCGCGGTACCAGGCGAGCATGTCCGTCGCCTTGGGCATGCCGTTGCGCTTGCCCCAGAGCTCGTGGCAGTTCTGGAGAATCTCCACCACGGAGAAGCCCTTGTGGCGGATCGCGCCCTCGATCGCCCGCACCATGTGCTGGGCGTGGAAGACCGTGGTGCGTGCGGCGTAGCCGGCGCCGGCGCCCAGCGCCATGTTCACGATGTCGAACTCGTTCTCGACCATCCCGTAAGGCGACGTCTGCGTCATCGTTGTGCGGGGGGTGGTCGGCCCGTGCTGACCGCCGGTCTCGCCGTAGACGAAGTTGTTGAAGATGACCACGGTGATGTCGATGTTGCGCCGGGCGGCGTGCACGAAGTGCTGCGCGCCGATCGCCATGCCGTCGCCGTCACCCTGGAGGGTGATCACGGTCAGCTCCGGGTCGCTCATCTTGATCGCCGTCGCCATCGCGCAGGCACGGCCGTGCCCCATGTGCGCCTGGCTGGCCGTCAGGTACGAGCCCATCACGGCGTAGCAGCCGCTGCCGCCGACGGTGACGACCTTCTCCGGGTCGAGCCCGATGCGGTCCCAGGCACGGACGATCGCACTCTGGGCGATGCCTAGGCCGCAGCCGGGGCAATAGCGGAAGTGCCGCCCCTGCTTCTCGTCCGGCAGGTTGCCAAACACCTCGATGTATTCCTGCATCGGCTTCGGCTTGACGGGCTGGCGCCGCTCCGTGGCGCGGGGTGCTTCGACGGTGGTCATACGGCCGCTCCCTCACGCTGACGCCGCGCCGCAGCGGGCACCATCGAGATAATTTCATCCGGTTCGATGTACGTGGAGTCGACGTGGTTCACGCCGACGATCTCTGCGTCGTGCATGCGCAGCGCGCGGCTCACCTCGCCGCGAATCTGCCCGAGATTCATCTCCGGCACGATCACCTGCTTCGCGTTGGCGGCGGCGGCCCGCACGATCTCCTCCGGGAAGGGGAAGAGCGTGACCAGCCGCAGCAGTCCCGCCTTCACGCCCTGCCGTCGCAGCTCATCCTTGGCGAAGCGGGCGACGCGCGCCTGCGTGCCGAAGGCGATCAGCAGCACCTCGGCGTCCTCGGTCTCCGAGCTCTCGGTGAAGGTCAGCTCGTCACGGCGTGAGAGCACCTTGTCGTGCAGGCGGCGGATGTTGTAGTCCTGCGCGTCCAGGCCGCTCAGGCCGGAGCCGGCGTAGTAGTTGCTGACCTGTCCGGGTGGCTGCCACGCGCCGTTGATCGAGCGA
The DNA here is from genome assembly GCA_030745285.1 of Dehalococcoidia bacterium. Lineage (GTDB taxonomy): Bacteria > Chloroflexota > Dehalococcoidia > UBA2979 > UBA2979 > SHYR01. The sequence continues at coordinate 3,490 of JASLOV010000022.1, forward strand.
TAGCCGGTGCCGAAAGAGGCGAAGGGCCGGATCTCGGTCCTGCTGCCGTCATACTGGCCGGCGTCCGGGTGGCTCTCCGGCGTGATGCGGTCCTCGATCGGCACGGTGGAGAAGTCGGGCAGGTCGATCACCTCGCGCATCAGGCCCAGCAGACCCTCGGTCAGCATGATCACGCCCATGCGCAGCCGCTCTGAGAGGTTGACGGACTTCAGCGTCAGCCAGAACGCCTCCTCGACGGACGAGGGGGCCAGCACCACCGCCTCGCGGTCGCCGTTCGGCCCCCACCGCGCCTGCATCACGTCCATCTGGCCGGAGCGCGTGGCGTTGCCGAGCCCGGGGCCGGCGCGCTGCACGTTCACGATCAGCGAGGGAATCTCGTCGGTCTGCGTCCAGCCGATACCGTCCTGCATCAGAGAGATGCCGGGCCCGGCGGTCGCGGTCATCGCCTTCTTGCCGGTGAGCGAGGCGCCCATCACCGCGTTGATCGAGCCGACCTCGTCCTCCATCTGGAGGTAGACGCCGCCGACCTGCGGCTGGCGAATCGACATCTGCTCCGCGATCTCGGTGCAGGGGGTGATCGGGTAACCGGCATAGAAGTGGACGCCGGCTGCGATGGCGCCCTCGCAGATCGCCTCGTTGCCCTGGATCAGGCGACGGTTCGCGATCTGGATGCCATCGGGCGAGAGTTGTAGCCGTTCGAGCAGTGAGTGATCCATCTGGCCCTCCTATGAACCGACCGCGGCCTGGGCCAGCGGTGTGGCGACGACATTGATCGCCCAGTCGGTGCAGAGCCACTCGCAGAGGCGGCAGCCCGTGCATGAATCGAGGTTCTTGATCAGCGCCTTGCGCAGCGGCGTGCTGGGCTCCAGCACGTCCTCCGGGCAGACCTCGTAACAGATGCCGCAGGAGCGGCAGCGCTGCTCGTTGATTTCGACGGCGACATCGAACCCCTTGAGCTTGCCGGCCATAGGCGTTCACTCCTCTCGGCTCGTTGCACCGACGGTCTTGCGACACACGCCATAATAGCGCCTAATTCCTCCGGGGCACGCATGGCATCACTTCTATGACGGTACCGCTGAGGCATCTCCGCGCGCTCGACTTCTCTCGAGGCGTGGCCGGGGCGTACTGCGCGAAGCTGCTCGCCGACGCCGGCGCGGAGGTGATCCGCGTCGAGTCCGCCGCCGACCCCGACCCGCTGCGACCGCTCCCGGGCGACGGCTCGACCGAGCATGTCGAGCAGGAAGCGCAGTTCGCGCACCTCAACGGCGCCAAGCTGAGCGCCGATGTCGACGTCACGACCGCCGAGGGGCGGGCGCAGCTGCTGCGACTGGCCGCCAACGCCGATGCGGTGATCGAGGACCGTCCACCGGGCGCGCTCGACGCGCTCAGCATCGGCCCGGAGGCGCTGCAGGACGCGAACCCCGCGCTGGTGGTCACCTCGATCACGCCCTTCGGCCAGACTGGCCCGTACCGCGACTACCGCGCCAACGAGTTGCTGGTCTACGCGATGGGTGCGCGCATGTCCGGGACCGGCATCCAACCCCGCCCGCCGGTGCGGCTGGCGCCGGAGTCGAGCTCGTACTTCGCGGGTGCGGTCGCCGCCGGGGCGACCCTCACCGCACTCTGGGACTCGGCCGCGACCGGTCTCGGCGACTGCCTCGACCTCTCGATGGTGGAGGCGCAGCTGGGCGCGCCTGACCGCATGATGCTGATGTGGGAGTTTGCGCAGCGCGATGAGTCGCGCATCAGCGCCACCCGGCCGCTCCAGAACTTCCCGTGCAGCGACGGCCACTTCGCGCTCGGGCTCTCGCGCGGCATCGAGCGCGTCGCCCTGGCGATCGGGATGACGGAGCTGGCGGAGGACCCGCGCTTCCGCCAGCGCCCGCAGACGCCGGAGGCGGCCGCCAAGGCGGAGGCGCTGATCACCGGCTGGACCGTGCAGCGCACGCGACGCGAGACCTTCGAGTACCTGCAACAGCACCGCGTGATCGGCGGGCCGATCAACGGCGTCAAGGACCTGCTCGATGACCCGCAGTTCGTCCACCGCAACGCCTTCGTCGATGTCGAGTTCGGCGAGCGCCGCTTCTGCCTGCCCGGCGCGCCCTTCCGCGAACTCGGCAAGCCCGCCCCCGCCGTCGCCCCGCCGTCGGCGCTGGGCGAAAACACCGACGACGTGCTCGCGCGCGCCGGCGAGAAGAGGGCGCCGGCGCGAGTCGTCGCAGGTGGGAGCGCCCGGCGGGGCAGCGGCCTGCCGCTCGACGGCATCCGCGTGATCGACTTCGGCGAGGCGTTTGCCGGTCCGTACTGCTGCACCCTGCTCGCCGACGCCGGTGCGGAGGTGATCCGCATCGAGAACATCCATCGCCAGCCGGCCAACCTGCGCGGGCAGCCGACCCCGACCCCGCCCTATCTCAGCTATAAGGACCGCGACCCGGGCGAGCGCCCGTGGGACCGTTGTTTCCTGCACAACGGCATTGAACGCAACAAGCAGGGCATCACGCTGGACCTCAGCCAGCAGCGGGGCCACGAGCTGTTCCTTCAGCTCGTCGCGGAGAGCGACGTGGTGGTGACGAACTTCGCGCTGACCGCGGTCGAGGGGCTGGAGGCCACCTACGACGACCTCGTGGCCGTCAATCCACGGCTGGTGATGGCGGTGGTCTCCGGCTACGGCGCGGACGGCCCCTACCGCGACTACGCCGCGCTCGGCTCGACGATCGACGCGGTCGCGGCGCACCAGGCGCTGCGCGGTTACCCGGAGACGGCCCCGCTGGACAGCCAGCACAGCTACTTCGCCGATGCGATCACCGCCTACACCACCTTTTTCGCGGTGATGGCGGCCCTGCACTGCCGCCGCCAGACCGGCGAGGGCGCCTGCCTGGACATGGCGCTGACGGAGTCGCTCTTCCCCGTGATCGCGCCCCAGATCGGCGCCTACTCGGTCGCCGGCGAGGTCCCGCCGGCGCTCGGCAACCGCGATCGCGTCGCCGCCCCCCAGGGCTGCTACCCCACCCGCTCGCTGCCCGAGGAGCCGGAGAGCGAGCGGCTGACAGACGACCGCTGGATCGCCATCACCTGCCGCGACGATGACGAGTGGCAGGCGCTGCTGGGCACGATCGGCAGCGAGACGCTCCGCGCCGACCCTCGCTTCGCCACCATCGCCGCTCGTCACGAGCACCACGACGATCTCGACGCCATCCTCAACGAGTGGACGGCGCGGCACGACTCGCTGGAGCTGATGCACCGCCTGCAGGCGGCGGGCGTCCCCGCCGTGGCGCTGATGCCCGACTCCGACGTGATGGACGACCCGCACGAGGTCGCCCGCGGATACTTCGCCGCCGTCGACCACCGCGCCGCCGGGAAGTATCGTGCGCCCGGTCCGATCTGGCGCTCGCAGCGCCACGACATCCGCCTGCGCACGCCGGCACACGGCCTCGGCGAGCACAATCGTGAGGTGCTGCAGGGCCTGCTGGGCGTCGACGACCGCGAATTCGAGCAACTGGAGGCACAGGGCATCATCGGCGAGGCGTATTCGGCCCACGCGAGCTCAGCTTCGCGCTAGGCTACGTCTGGGCCACAACGGAGCTGCCCGGAGCCACCATTGAGGGAGAGAAGGCAATGACGAACCAGACTGATCAGGCGGACAGGGACGTAGTGCTCGTCGAGCAGATCGGGGCGGCGCGGGTACTGACCTTCAATCGCCCGGAGTCGCTGAACGCGATGGGCGGTGGGCTGCCCGTGCGCGTCCTCGAGGAGCTCGACCGCGCCGACGCGGAGGACGAGGCGCGGGTCGTGATCCTCACCGGCGCGGGCCGTGGCTTCTGCGCCGGCGGCGACGTCAAGGCGATGTATCGCACGCGCGTTCAGGATGCTGGCGCTGATGGCGCTGCCGCGCAGGCCCCCCGCGCCTTTCCGGCAAGCGCGGTCTTCAGCCAGGGAGCGATCCCCCAGAAGATCCGCAAGCTCAGCAAGCCCGTGATCGGCGCCATCAACGGTGACGCCGCCGGGGCCGGCTGCGACATCGCACTCTCGGTCGACCTCCGCATCGCCTCCGAGCGTGCCCGCTTCGGCGAGGTCTTCGGGCGCATGGGGCTGATCCCGGACAACGGCGGGCTCTACCTGCTGCCGCGGCTGGTCGGGATGGCGAGGGCCGCCGAGATGATCCTCACGGCCGAGATGTTCACCGTCGACCAGATCGCCGACTGGGGGCTGCTCAACGCCGTCGTGCCGCACGACGACCTTATGCCCGCCGCGCTCGAGTTCGCGGAGCGCATCGCCAACACCCCGCCGCTCGCGCTGGCGACGGCGAAGTGGGGATTGCAGCGCGCCCAGCACGCCGACTTCGAGACGAGCTTCGACTGGGTGAACTACTCGATGAACCTGCTGCGTGCCTCACCGGAGCACAAGGATGCCGTCGCCCGCTTTGTCGAGGAGCGCGCCGCGCGGCGAGCGAGCAGCGACTGAGCGGCAACGGAGCCGCGCTCGCCCGCTGGAGACTCGCTAGAATTCGTCCGCCTCGAGCGCCATCATGCTCTCGCCCCCGGCGGCGATCTTCACCGCCAGGGAGTGCACCTCGGGCAGCACGCGCCCCATGAAGAAGCGCGCCGTGACGAGCTTGCGCTCCATGAACGCCGTTCGTGCCGGGTCGTCGTTGCCGCCCGTGCCGCTCTCGGCGAGGCTGGCGCGAGCGACCGCGGCCATGCGTGCCCAGAGGTAGCCGAGCGTCACGAGCGAGGTCATCTTCAGGTAGTCGCTGGAGGCGGCGCCGGCCTCGTCCGGGTCCTGCATGCCGCGCTGCGCGATCAGGGCCGTCACCTGCTCCAGCTCGCCCAGCGTCCCCGCCAGCGGGTTCACGTACTCCGCCATCGCCGCATCGGCGTCGTGCTCGGCGATGAAGCCGGAGATCCGTTCGAAGAACTGCCGCACCAGCCGGCCCTCGCCGACGACGAGCTTGCGGCCGACGAGGTCGAGCGCCTGGATGCCGTTCGCGCCCTCGTAGATCTGGGTGATGCGGGCGTCGCGGACGAACTGCTCCATGCCCATCTCGCGGATGTAGCCGTGCCCGCCGAAGCACTGCAGGGCCAGGTTTGCGCACTCGTAGCCGGTATCGGTGAGGTAGGCCTTGACCAGCGGCGTCATCAGCGCCACCAGGTCGTCCGCCTGCTGGCGGCGTTCCTCGTCCGGGTGGTAGCGGGCGATGTCGACGTGTACGCCGGTCCAGAGGGCGAGCGCCCGCGCACCCTCCGTGAAGGCGCGCGCGGTCATCAGCATCCTGCGCACGTCCGGGTGCACGATGATCGGGTCGGCGGACTCGTCAGGCGCTTTCGGCCCGCTGAGCGAGCGGCCTTGCGGACGCTCGCGCGCGTAGGCGGCGGCGTTCTGGTACGCGACCTCGCCGACGCCCAGACCCTGCACGCCGACGCCGATGCGCGCGGCGTTCATCATCGTGAACATCTGCCGCATGCCGGTGTGGGGCTCGCCCACCAGTTCGCCGACGGCCCCCTCGTAGTTGAGGACGCACGTCGGGTTGCCGTGCAGCCCCATCTTGTCCTCAATCGAGCCGCACGCCGGACCGGTGCGCTCGCCCAGTGAGCCGTCGTCGTTCACCCGGTACTTCGGCACGACGAACAGGCTGACGCCGCGCGTCCCCTCCGGCGCGCCGTCGATGCGCGCGAGCACGAGGTGGATGATGTTCTCGCTCAGGTCATGCTCGCCGGAGGAGATGAAGATCTTGGTGCCAGTGATCAGGTAGCCGTCGCCGTCGTCGCGGGGGACGGCGCGCGTACGCAGCAGGCCGACATCGGTGCCGGCGTGCGGCTCCGTCAGGTTCATCGTCCCGGCCCACTGGCCGGAGACCAGCCGCGGCAGGTAACGCTCGCGCTGTTCGTCCGAGCCGTGAGCGAAGATCGCCTCGTACGCGCCGCGCGTCAGCTCCGGCGTGATCCCGAACGCGAGGTTGGCGCCGGAGACCATCTCGTTGAGGGCGAGGCCCAGTGCGTAGGGCAGGCCCTGCCCGCCGAACTCGGGGTCGGCGACAAGCCCGCCCCAGCCCGCCTGCGAGTACTGGTCGTACGCCTCGCGGAAGCCGGCGGGCATCCGCACCTCGCCGTCCTCGAACTGGCAGCCCTCGTGGTCGCCGGACTGGTTGAGGGGGGCGACCACCTCCTCGATCAGCTTTGCCGCCTCGTGGTGTTGCAAGTGCTCCAGCATCATCCTTGCGGCTTCTATGGCGGCCAGGGGGTTGACGACGTTCATTCCCGTGTATTTTGGCGCCGACCCGCCGATCGGCTCGAACATCGAA
>JASLOV010000023.1 GCA_030745285.1 Dehalococcoidia bacterium
CCAGCCGCGGTTCTCCTCGCCGACCAGGTTGTCGGCGGGGATGCGGACGTCCTCGAAATAGACCTCGTTGAAGTTGTGCTCGCCGGCCAGGTTGACCAGGGGGCGGACGCTGATGCCGTCGGCGTCCATCGGCACGACGAAGGTGGAGATGCCGCGGTGCTTGGGTGCGGAGGGGTCCGTGCGGGCGGCGAGCCAGCCCATGTTGGCGGTGTGTCCGCCGCTGGTCCAGATCTTCTGGCCGTTGAGCACGTACTCGTCGCCGTCGCGGATGGCGCGGGTCTGGAGGGCAGCCAGGTCGGAGCCGGCGGTCGGCTCGGAATAGAGCGTGCACCAGACGTCATCGGCGTTGGTGATGCGCGGGATATAGTGCTTCTTCTGTTCTTCGGTGCCGTAGAGCATGATCGCCGGGCCGACCCAGGCGACGCCCATGCCGCCGCCGCCGGGCATGGCGCGGTACGAGGTCTCCTCGTTGTAGATCATCTGCTGCATGTGGGAGGCGTCGAGGCCGCCGTGTTCGGACGGCCACGCCATCGCCAGCCACTGCTTGTCGGCCAGCCGCTTTGTCATCTTCTCCGCCAGCGCGTCGCGTTCCGCCGCGTCGGCGGGGAGGGTGAAGCTGGCGTCGGTCCAGTCGTTCGGGAGGTGCTCGTCGAGGAAGGCGCGGATCTGGGCGCGGAAGGCCTCTTCCTCGGGTGTGAACGTCCATTCCATGGGGAACCTCCAACGGCTACGTCGCCGTGCGAGCCCCAGGTGGGTTCCGGGGGCCGGATCGACGCGGATCGCCATTGTAGCGGGTCGGCCCGGGGGATGGGCAGAGGCGAGCAGACCGACACGAGGGTGGAGACTCGGGCGTGAGGGGGGTGCGTGTTACCATCGGCTGGACGGTGGCTTCGACGCCGTCAGGGCCCGATCCGACTTGCATCTGACTCGCAGGGAGCGCCCCCGTGGTGCAGGAGATGGCGGTCTTCAGCGGCAACGCCCACCCGGCGTTCGCCGAGGCGGTGTGCAAGCACCTCGAGATGCCGCTGGGCGGGGTCGAGGTCTTCAACTTCTCCAACGAGAACACCTTCGTCCGGTTCCTGCAGAACATGCGCGAACGAGACGTCTTCCTGGTCCAGCCGTTCGTCGGCGATGTCAACACGCGGATCATGGAACTGCTGATCATGATCGATGCGGCGAAGCGGGCCTCGGCTGGTCGCATCACCGCCGTGATCCCGTACTTCGCATACGGACGGTCCGACAAGAAGGACCAGCCGCACATCTCGATCACGGCGCGGCTGCTGGCGAACTTCATCGAGGTGTCCGGCGCGGACCGGGTGCTGACGGCAAACCTGCATGCCGGGCAAATCCAGGGGTTCTTCAACATGCCCGTCGACGAGCTGAACGCGATGCCCCTGATTGTCGAGCACTTCCGCTCGCTCAAACTCGACCGCCCGGTGGTGGTTGCTCCGGACGTGGGCGCGGCGAAGGACGCGAGCAACATGGCGGCCCGGCTCGGCGGTGACGTCGCGTTCGTCGACAAGCGACGCGACGGCAACGACGAGACGGCGCACTCGACGACGATCGTCGGGCCGGAGGTTCGCGATCGGGACACGATCCTCTACGACGACGAGATCCTGAGCGGAGGTACGGTGGAGGCGGCGATCACGCTGCTGCAGCAACAGGGCGCGCGCTCGATCTATGTCAGCTGCGTCCACCCCTACTTCCGAGGCCCAGCCTTTGAGCGGCTCGACAGTGCCGATATCACGGCGCTGGTCTACACCGACACCGTCCCCGTGGATGCAGGCGCGTTCGAGCACGTGCCGACGCACGAGATTTCGCTGGCGCCGCTCTTCGGCGATGCGATCCACCGCATCCACACCGGCGGCTCGGTGAGCGCGCTCTTCCGGTAGCGCCTCCGGTAGGGCTCGGCACGGCCGCGCCTCCCCCTCTGAAGGCGCCGGCTCGCCGTCCCTGCGCGGAGTCGATGCAGGGCGGGCCCGGACGGACGACGGGACAGCCTCACGTACAATGGTGGTGACCCACTCCCGCGAAGCAACAGGTAGGTAGGCGTGGTCGGACTGTTTCGCAAGGTCCTGGGCAACGCGAACGAGCGTGCGCTGAAACCGCTGCGTGAGCGGGTGGAGCTCGTCAACTCGCACGCCGGCCGCATCGAGGCGATGAGCGACGACGAGCTGCGCGGGTTGACTGACGAGTTCCGCTCGCGCTTCGAGGGTGGCGAGACGCTGGACGAGCTGCTGCCGGAGGCGTTCGCCGTGGCCCGCGAGGCCGTCAGGCGGCTGACGGGCGAGCGGGCGTACGACGTGCAGGTGATGGGCGCGGTGGCGCTGCACCAGGGGGCGATCGCGGAGATGACGACCGGCGAGGGTAAGACGCTGGTGTCCACGCTCGCGCTCTACCTCAATGCACTGGACGGCGAGGGCGCGCACGTCATCACGGTGAACGACTACCTGGCCGCTCGTGACGCGCAGTGGTACGCGCCGGCGCTGCACCGCCTCGGCCTGGCTGTGGGCGTCCTGCAGCACGACCAGGCCTACATCTTCAGCGACGAGCAGGTGTCCGAGCAGCGGGGGATGGAGCACCTGATCGCGGTCTCCCGGCGTGAGGCCTACGACGCCGACATCACCTACGGCACGAACAACGAGTTCGGATTCGACTACCTGCGCGACAACATGACGCAGACCCCGGAGCAGCGCGTGCAGCGCGCCCGCCACTACGCCATCGTCGACGAGGCCGACAGCGTGCTGATCGACGAGGCTCGGACGCCGCTGATCATCTCCGGCGCGTCGGAGCAGGACACGGCGATCTACCCGCGCTTCGCCCGGCTGGTGCCGCAACTGCGGCGCGATATCGACTTCACGATCGACGAGCGGACCCGCTCCGTGCACCTCACGGAGGCCGGCATCGGTGTGCTGGAAGACGGGCTGGGCATCCCGAACATCTTCTCGCCGGAGAACTTCCAGTTGACGCGCTACATGGAAGCGGCGCTGAAGGCGGAGATCATCTATCAGCGCGACCGCGACTACGTCGTGAAGGACGGCGGCATCGTGATCGTCGATGACTTCACGGGGCGGCTGATGGAGGGGCGGCGCTGGTCGGACGGCCTGCACCAGGCGGTGGAAGCGAAGGAGGGCGTCCAGATCCAGCAGGAGTCCGTGACCTACGCGACAATCACGCTCCAGAACTTCTTCCGGATGTACGACAAACTCTCCGGCATGACCGGTACCGCGGTCACCGAGGCGGAGGAGCTGAGCGAGATCTACGAGCTCGAGGTGCTGGTGATCCCGACGAACGTCGAGATCGCACGGGACGACCTGCCGGACTTCGTCTACCGCTCCCAGCAGCCGAAGTTCGCCGCCGTGATCGACGACATCGTGGAGAAGCACGAGGCGGGGAGGCCGGTACTCGTCGGCACCGTCGCGATCGAGACTTCGGAGCTGCTCTCGGAGCTGTTGCGGCGGCGCGGCGTGGAGCACGAGGTGCTGAACGCGAAGCAGCATGCGCGGGAGGCAACGATCGTCGCCCGCGCGGGCCAGGCGGACGCGGTGACGATCGCGACGAACATGGCCGGGCGGGGGACGGACATCAAGCTCGGGGAGGGCGTGGCCGCGCACGGCGGGCTGCACGTGATCGGCACGGAGCGTCACGAGTCGCGTCGCATCGACAACCAGCTACGTGGCCGTTCCGGCCGCCAGGGTGACCCGGGGTCGACGCGCTTCTTCGTGTCCTTCGAGGACGACCTGATCAAGCGCTTCGTGCCGGACATGCTGCCGGCGCTGCTCGACCGCTTCGGCATGGAGGACGACGTCCCGCTGGAGTCGAAGATGGTGACGCGGGCGATCGAAACCGCGCAGGGCAAGGTGGAGGCCTACAACTTCGACATCCGCAAGCACGTCGTGGAGTACGACGACGTGATGAACACCCACCGCGACATGATCTACACGGAGCGTGACCGCGTGCTCACCGGCGACGACATGCGTGACACCGTGCAGACGATGGTGGAGGAGGAGATCGACTCGCTCGCGGCTACCCACCTCGGGGACTCGGACATCGACGCAGAGGCCTACGTGCGGGCGGTCGAGGCGATCATCCCGGCGAACGGCGAGCTCGTGGTCGAAGACCTCGAGCGGATGGGATCGGATGCGGCGGCGGACGTCGCGATCAAGCTCGCCGAGCAGCGTTACGTCGAGATGGAATCGGCGATGGGCGAAGAGACCCAGCGCACGCTCGAGCGCTACGTGCTGCTCAGCACGATCGATGCGCTCTGGGTGCAGCACCTGACGGCGATGGATGACATGCGCCAGGGCATCGGGCTGCGCGCCTACGCGCAGACGGACCCGCTGGTAGCGTACAAGCGCGAGGCCCACGACATGTGGGACCAGTTGCTTGAGAACATCCGCGACGTGGTGGCGCGGCAGATCTACCACATCCGGCTGGCGTCGGCGCCGCGCTCCCGGCCGCAGATCGCGCCTGCCAACCTGCGTGAGAGCGGCCCGGGCGAGGACTCCACCGGCGGTGGCGTCGGGGCGGGCGATGGGGCGGGTGCGGTTGCGGCAGCTCCATCGGGCGCACCCGCCGCGACGGCGACGTCCCAGCGGACGGTGAAGAAGGTGGGCCGCAACGAGACCTGCCCGTGCGGCTCAGGCAAGAAGTACAAGCGCTGCCACGGCCGCGCTGCCTGACCCGCGGCCGGCCACGCCCGGTCCGCGCCCGTCGAATTCGTTGCCAGGCTCGCCCCGACATGCCTGATCGAGGAGTGCGATGAATCAGATCCCGGAGATCTGGCTCTTCACCGGCATCCCGGGCGCGGGGAAGTCGACGGTGGCCCGGGCCTTCGCGGAGCGGCACAAGCGCGCCGCCTTCGTCGAGGGCGACGCGCTGAGGCGGTTCGTTGTCAGCGGGGTGGCGTGGCCGGAGGGGGCGGCGCTCGAGGGCGAAGCGGAGCGGCAGTACGAGCTGGCGATTCGCAACCAGTGCCTGCTGGCGCGGTCGTTCTGGGAGGCTGGGTTCTTGCCGGTGCTGGACGGCGTCGTCGTGACCCGGCATCACCTGGACGCCTACCGTAACTTTCTTGCGGGCGGACGGCTCTACCTGGTCGTGCTCGCGCCCGTCGTGGCGGTCGCCGCGCGTCGCAATGAGCAGCGGCCGGGGAAGACGGCGCCCGACTTCAGCCGGCTCGACGGGGTGGCGCGCGACGAGCTGGGCGGAGCCGGGCTGTGGGTCGACAGCTCAGAACTGACAGTCGACGAGACGGTCGCTACGGTGGTTGAGGGGCGCGAGCAGGCTCTGCTGCACTAGTTGGGCTGTACCAATTGGGCTGCGCTGAACGGGCTGGCCTGAGTCGCGCGTACTGGCCACGGCGGGGAGCCCCCGTACAATGTACCGATGGCCTCCATGCGTCCGAGCAAGAGCACGAAGCCGGAGGCGGCGCCGAAGGGCGCCTCGAAGGCGACGAAGCCCCGCAAGCGGGCGACCCGGGCGCGTGCGCGGCGCAGCGGCCCGCTGGACGCCGAGCACGGGGTGGCGACGTTCCTCTCCGCGCTCAAAGGCAAGAACGACTGGTACCCGGCGCTGCTGGATGTGGTCGGCCGCTGGGTGGAGGCGGAAGAGACCGTCGACGGCGAACTCTACCGCTACCTGATCGGTGGCGAGGCCTTCGACTGGCTGCGCCTGGCCGAGCGGCTGCTGGAAGTGGCCGGCGACTTCGTGCCGGTCGAGGAGGCGGAGCGGCTGTTGCTGTTCGGGTTGGCTCCCGACGGCAGCAGCGAGGAGGAGTTCGCGCGGATGGTGGGGCCGGAGAAGCACCGGGCTCACCTCAACTTCCAGTACGGCATCGTGGTGGAAGAGGCGTTGCTGCTGGCGGCCGAGAGCGAACTGAACAAGGTGGGCGCGCTGAGCGGCTCGAGCGACGCGCTCGCCGATGTCGCTGCCTACGAGCGGGTGTACGGGCGGCCGTTCGACGAGCTGCTGGGGATGTACGGGGCGGAGACCGGGGAGCCGGCGGGCGAGAAGATGAGCGTGGCGGAGATGCAGGCGTTCACCTACTGGTGCTCGAAGTACCGTTTCCGCATGGGCGAGCCGGCCCGCGTTGCCTCGGACACTCGCAAGGCGCTGGCGCTGCTGTCGACCATGGAGTCGTCGCGCGCCCGCCTCGGCGGGCTCTCGCTCGACGGCGTGAAGGAGATCGTGGTCAAGGGGTAGAGCGCCGCCAGGCGCTCTTCGACAGGCTCGCTGCAAAGGGGGGGACTGATGACAAGCGAAGACGGGAGGCTCGGCCGGGTCGTTCTGGACCAGGTCAACCTCGTCGTGGGCAACATGGCAGCCTCCGTCGACTTCTACCGACTGCTGGGCGTCAACATCCCGGCCACCAAGCCGGGCTGGAGCGAGCACCACCGCACCGCCGTCGCCGAGTCCGAGACGAGCGGCAAGATCGACTTCGATCTGGACAGCCAGCCGTTCGCTGCCTACTGGGGCGCCGAGTCCGACAAAGTGGTCGCGACAGGCCCCGTACTCGGGTTCCGGGTCGCCACTCGCGAGGCCGTCGATCGGGTGTATGAGCGGGTGACGGCGGCCGGGCACGTCGGACGTCGTGCGCCGTACGACGCGTTCTGGGGCGCTCGTTACGCGATTGTTGAAGACTCGGACGGGACAGCGGTCGGCGTGATGTCGCCGCCCGAGGCCGAACACCGGGCGCCGCCGTCACCTCCCGACTTCGCGAGCTGAGTGCCCGCGTTGAATAGAGAAAAGCCCCGGCAATCGCCGGGGCTCTCTTGCGTCGCGCGAAGAGGGGGTGTCGCGCTCGGCTGGTGACCGCCGGTTAGGCGGTCTTGATCTCGATTTGCTTCGGCTTCTCGTCCTCCGGCGTAGGGATGGTGAGTGTCAGCACTCCGTTCGCCAGTTCCGCGTCGACGTCCGCCTGGCCGACCTTGCGGGGGAGGGCGATGCGGCGCGTGAGGGAGCCGGAGCGCCGCTCGCGCCGGTAGTAGCGCTCGCCGCCCTCCGCGTCCTCGTCGCCTTGCTCCGAGGTCTTCTCGTGCGTGGCGTCGATGGAGAGCACGCCGTCCTCCACCTGGACGCTGATCTCGTCCTTCTCGTAGCCCGGCACCGAGGCGCGGACGACGAGGTCGCCGTCGTGCTCGGAGATGTCGACGGGGAGGGTGGCGTAGCCACTCACGCCTGCTTTGGTCGCGCTCCGGGCTCCGCTGGATGCGGAGAAGAACGAGTCGTCGAAGAAGCGGTCCATGGCGCGGCGGAGAGGCGTGACGCCTCGGCCGAACCCGGGGTTGCGTCGAACGATCAATGCCATGGTCGTGTGTCCTTTCGTCAATCGTGTTGTCCGGGGATGCTCTGTCGTGAGGCCCCGCCTGCTGTTGATTAGGATATTGGACCTGCGCGACTGCTGTCAATAGGATATGAGCGTCGATAACTAAGATATCTGGACTGGTCGTAATGCATGATGCTAGAATCGCTGCATGGCAAATGACTTCTACAAGGTGCTCGGTGTCTCTCCCGGTTCGTCGGAGAAAGAGATTCGCTCCGCCTACCGTCGCCTGGCGCGCCAGTACCACCCCGATGTGAACCCGGGTAACGCGAAGGCCGAGGAACGGTTCAAGGCGATCAACGCCGCATACGAGGTGCTCTCCGACGGCGAATCGCGCAAGAAGTACGACCGTTATGGCGACCAGTGGCAGCACGCCGACCAGATCGAACAGATGCGACGCCAGGGCGGTGGAGGCCAGTCGTTCGGCTTCGGCGACCTGGGCGACCTTGCCGATCGGTTTGGTGGTGGACCGCGGGGAGGCCGCGGTGGCGGCATCTTCGATTCGCTCTTCGGGCGGGCGGCGGGGCGGCAGCGCGGCGCGGACGTGGAGCACACCGTGCGGGTCTCGCTGGAGGAGGCGTTCACGGGCGCGAAACGCACGGTGGAAGTGAGCGAGGGCGTGGAGACGTGCCGCATCTGCGGCGGCGAAGGACAACTGGCAGGGGCGACCTGCCATGCCTGCCGGGGCAGCGGCAGTGCCGCGCCGGTCCGTCGCATCGAGGTGGCGATCCCGGCCGGAGTGGGTCACGGCACCCGCATTCGCGTCGCCGGCAGGGGCGGACCGGGAGCCAGTGGCGGAGCATCGGGCGACCTCTTCCTGCGTGTGGAGATACGCCGGCATTCGCGCTTCGAGCGGCGTGACGACGACCTGCACTTGGTCGTGGAGGTGCCGGTGGCGGAGGCGGCGCTGGGCAGCGAGGTACGGGTGCCATCGCTGAAGGGCAAGACGCTGGCGCTGCGCGTGCCGCCGGGGACGCAGAGCGGCCGGACGTTCCGGCTGGCCGGCCAGGGCATGCCTCGCAGCGGCCGCGGTCGCAGCGGCGGCCAGGGAGGTCGCTTCGGCGACCTGCACGTGCAGGTGCAGCTCGTACTGCCGGACCCGATCACCGCCGAGCAGCGCGAGCTGTTCGAGCGGCTGCAGGCGTCGACGGAGCAGACGGCCGGGAACCCCGGGGTCTCTGCTGACGCGGCGAGGGAGACATCGTGACGAACATTCCGCAGGACGAGCCGGTCTTCGCCATCTCCGTGGTCTCGCGGATGGTCGGTGTGCACCAGCAGACGTTGCGCTCGTACGAGCGCGTGGGGCTGGTGCGGCCGGCGCGGTCGCCGGGCAACACGCGGCTCTACTCGCATCGCGACGTGGAGCGGCTGCGCCGGGTGCTCGGGCTGATCAACGACCTGGGGGTCAACCTGGCCGGTGTCGAGGTGATCCTGCGCATGAACCGTCAGATCGAGCAGCTCCAGCAGGAGCTGGCGGAGACCCGGCAACAGGTGGCGCGGCTGAGTGAGCGGGCGGGTGACTCGGGCGATGGCGAGGCACGCGATGAGTAGTGCTGGCGGTCCTCGTAGCCGACGGCGACTGGTTGTGCTGGTTCGCGAGGAGCCGGCGCCCAGGTCTCGGCGGCGCCCATCGCGCGGCCATGGGGCGGCCGTGTTGGAGCGAATGCAGGACGACCTCGAGCAGATCGAGCGCGATCTTGCCGAGACACGCAGCGAGGTCGCGCGCCTGGAGCAGTTGGAAGTACCAAACCCGGAGATGCCGACCAGCGGGAGCGACGACCGATGATGAGACAGGACCGGTTCACGGAGCAGGCGCAGACCGTGCTGCAAGACTCGCAGCAGGTGGTGCGCGACCAGCGGCACTCGCAGTGGGACGTGGAGCACGTCTTCCTGGCGCTCGTCCAGCTCAAGGACGGGCTGGCGCGCGAGGTGCTGCAGAAGATGGACGTCGATGTCGAAGCGCTCGGCCGGCGCATCGGCACGCACCTCGAGCAGTCGCCGAAGCTCGGCTACGACGTCGTGCAGATCTACACCACGCCGCGCATCGTGCGGATGCTGGAGGGGGCGAACGCCGAGGCGGAGCGGCTGAAGGACGAGTTCGTCGGGGTGGAGCACCTGCTGATCGCGATCGCAAATGACCGCGAGGGCGAGTCGGCGAAGATGCTCACCGAGTTCGAGATCATGAAGGAGCGCATCTACAGCGCGCTGCAGGAGATCCGCGGCACGGCCCGAGTGGACTCGCCGACGGCGGAGTCGAGCTACCAGTCGCTGGAGCGCTTCGGGTTGGACCTGACGGAGCTGGCGCGCAAGGGCGAGCTGGACCCGACGATCGGGCGCGACGTTGAGATCGCGCGTGTGATGCAGGTGCTGAACCGGCGTACAAAGAACAACCCGGTCGTGATCGGCGAGGCGGGCGTCGGCAAGACGGCTATCGTCGAGGGGCTGGCGCAGCGCATCGCCGATGGCGATGTGCCGGAGCGGCTGAAGGACCGCCGCGTGATCTCGCTCGATATGGGCGCGCTGGTGGCGGGCTCGAAGTTCCGCGGCGAGTTCGAGGAGCGCCTGCAGGCGGTGATGCGCGAGGTGAAGGAGTCGGCGGGCGAGGTGCTGCTGTTCATCGACGAGCTGCACCAGGTCGTCGGCGCGGGCGGCGCGGAAGGCGCGATCGACGCCTCCAACTTGATGAAGCCGGCGCTGGCGCGCGGCGAGCTGCACGTGATCGGCGCGACGACGCTCGACGAGTACCGCAAGCACATTGAGGAGGACCCCGCGCTGGAGCGGCGCTTCTCGCCCGTCTACGTGGATGAGCCGAGCGTCGAAGACGCGGTCGCGATCCTGCGCGGGTTGCGGCCTCGGTACGAGGAACACCACGGGCTGCGCATCACCGACGAGGCGCTGGAGGCGGCGGCGCGGTTGAGCGAGCGCTACCTGACGGAGCGGCACCTGCCGGACAAGGCGATCGACCTGATCGACGAGGCGGCCTCCCGGCATGTGATCGAGGCGGAATCGCTGCCGGCGGAGCTGGCGGGGCTGAAGGAGCGGCTCGGCGACGCCTCCTCGCGTATCGACGCCGCCGCCGCGCGTGAGGACTTCGAGGAGGCCGCGCGCATCAAGCAGGAAGTGCTCCAGATCCAGCAGGAGTACGAGCAGGGCGAGACGCAGTGGCGCGACGAGCACGGCGTGACGGACGACGTCGCGGAGGGTGACATCGCCGCGCTGATCGCGCAGATCACCGGCATCCCGGTCGACCGCATGCTCAAGGGCGAGGGCGAGCGCCTGCTGCACATCGAGGAGGCGTTGCACGAACGGGTGATCGGGCAGGACTCGGCGATCGAGGCGCTGGCGGACGCCATCCGGCGGGCGCGCAGCGGGCTGGGTGACCCGAAGCGGCCGATCGGCTCCTTCGTCTTCATCGGCCCCACAGGCGTCGGCAAGACCTACCTGGCGAAGGCGCTGGCGGAGTACCTGTTCGACGACGAGGACGCGGTGCTGCGACTCGATATGTCGGAGTACGGTGAACGCCACACGGTCTCGCGGCTGATGGGCGCGCCGCCCGGGTACGTCGGCTATGACCAGGCGGGCGAGCTGACGGAGGCGGTGCGACGGCGGCCGTACCAGGTCGTGCTGTTCGACGAGATCGAGAAGGCGCACCCGGACGTCTTCAACACGCTGCTCCAGATCATGGACGACGGCCGGCTGACCGACGCCCACGGCCGCCACGTCGACTTCCGCAACACCGTCGTGATCCTCACGTCGAACGTCGGCACCGGGGAGAAGCAGGGGCCGCTGGGCTTCGTGCGCACGAGCAACGAGGGCGAGCGCGAGCAGCTCCGCAAGAGCGTGGAGGCGGGGCTGAAGAAGGTGTTCCGGCCAGAATTCCTCAACCGGCTGGACGACATCATCGTCTTCGAGCCGCTGACGGAGGCCGAGGTCTCCCTGATCGCCGAGCTGCTGTTCGACGAGGTGCGCGAGCGGCTCTCAGAGCGCCAGATCGACTTCCGCGTGACGGAGGCGGCGAAGGCGTCGTTGCTGAAGGAGGGCTTCGACGCCGACTTCGGCGCGCGCCCGATGCGCCGCATTGTGGAGAAGCGGGTGGAGAACGAGCTGGCGAAGCGCATCCTCGCCGGCGAGTTCGCGGAGGACGACTGCGTCGTCGTGGACGTCGACGACGATGGCGCCTACAGCTTCACGCGCGAGGAGGCTCGGGCCGAGGTGGCGGTGAGCTGAGGCTCACCCCCTCGGCGTCTCCTCCGAGGCGGCGACGGTGGCGAGGGCGTCCGGGCCGTAGTACGGGTGCAGCTCGACGACGAGGCGGCCGGCCTGGACGGCGGGGTCGCTGTCGACCAGCGCTTGCGCTTCCTCCGTCGTCTCGACGTTGAAGATGAAGATGCCTCGCAGCTCGCCGCCGTCAGTGAAGGGGCCGGCGAGGGCGAGCTAACCTTCCTCGGCGAGCCGCGCGATGTTGGCGAGGTGGTCGCGCTGGAGCTGGTCGAGCTCGGGCGTCCTGTCCGGCGTCCACGTTGGGCCGCGACGGATCAGGCCAAAGACGTACTGGTGCATGTGAGGGTCCCCTCGCGTCGTCATTGAGGCGATGGCGAGTATAGCGGCGGTGGCGCGGCTCATCGGCCGGACGACTACGTGGGCTCGGCACTCTCGGCTGCCCCACCCTGGGCCGTCGCCCGGTCGGCTCGCAGCCAGAGCAGGTAGGCAGCGCCGGCGGCGAGGAAGATGAAGAGCGCCATGCCGCCGAAGGCGAGGCGTAGCGACGAGTCGCCGATCACGCCGCCGAAGACCGAGGTGATGCCGAAGACGGCGGCCATGCCGAGCGGCTGGACGGAGAGCACCGTCGCGCGCACGTCGGTGGGCGTGCGGTCGTTGATGTACGAACTGATCGGGGGCGTGGCGAGGTTGACCGCGACCTGGAGATCACGAAGCCGGCATAGGCGGCCAGGCTGTCCACCAGGCCGAGCAAGGTCAGGCCGGCGCAGACCCCGAACAGCACGAGGCCAACCATGGGGCGCAGTCCGCCGAGCAGCGGCGGCACGCGCCAGGCGACGATCGACGCTCCCGCGCCGAGCAAGCGGGTGGGGATCAGGAAGAGTCCGAAGAGCGCGAGTGCGACATCGTGCCGGATCAGAAACGGCTGCATCAACAGAAAGTCGGCGACGAAAGCGGAGACGACGACGATGTCGAACAGGATGATGTAACGCAGCGCCGCGTCGCGACGAAGCGCGCCCACCGCCCCGGTCAGCGTCCCCAGGTACGAGAGCGATCGATGGACGGCGTGCCTCGGTGGCTCCTGCATGCCGAACGCGATCACGGCCGAGACCGCACTGGAGATGACGCCGAGCAGGATCGGCAGCTGGAGGTTGGTGGCGGCCGCGACCGCCGCCCCGAAGATGCCGCCGAGCATGAGCGCGCCGGCGTCGAGCGCGCCGAGCCGTCCGCGCAGGCGGGCGTAGTCGGCGGAGCGGTCGGTGGAGGTGAGCGTGTCGTAGAGCATGGCGTCGCTGTTGCCGCTGCGGAAGGCGAGACCTCCGGACCACAGCACGTATGCGCCGAGCAGCGCCGGGAAGCTGCCGGCCAGAGCGAAGGCGATGATGCCCGCGCCTTCCACGACGGAGGCGACGATCGCCGTCGGGCAGCGGCCGAAGCGATCGGAGAACGCCCCGGTCGGCAGCTCCAGCAGCAGGCTGATGCCCCAGAAGAAGCCTTCCATGATGCCGACCTCGGTGAGGGTGAGGCCGCGGAAGTCGAGCAAATATACGACCCAGAGGGCGAGGTGCGGCTGCAGGTTGGCGACGCCCATGTAGCCGTAGAGCAGCCGGACGTTGCGAGCTGCGGTGAACGGTCGTGCGGTCACGGTGAGCGGTCCCCTCCGATCGCCGGGCCTGTCCGCGGTCCAGGCCGGCGCATCGTATCTGAAGAGCGATGCTGCGCGGTCGCCGGTTGCCCGAGGCGCAGACGACCCGATAATGGGACGCGCCGCCCCACAGGCGCAGGAGGCACCGTGTCGGAAGATCGAAACAGGCGCCGTCGCCGGCAGCAACGTCGGGTTCGGCGCGTGGCCGGCGGCGATGAGCAGAAGGTACAGCCGGCACAGCCACAGGCCGTCGCGAGCAGTCGCCTGGCCGGCGCGCGAGATGATCGATTCGCTCGGCGGGTTCTTGACAATCGGGGCGATCGGTGGGGCGCTGCTCCTCGTTGCCTTCCTCTTCCTCCAGGGTGCGCAGTCGGACGTCTCCGACGACGCGCTGATCGGGGAGGCGGTGCCGCTGCCGTCCGGTCAGCTGGAACGGGCGCACACGAGCAATCCCGCCGAGCTGATCGGCATCCCCGGCGAGCCGCCGACGGGCGGCCCCCACTTCACCCAGCCGTGGCCCGTGGGCATCTTCGACGAGCCGACCCCGGACGGGAACGCGGTGCATTCGCTGGAGCACGGCATCGTGTGGATCAGCTACGACCCGGCGCAGCTGACGGCGGAGCAGATCGACGTGCTGAAGGGAGTGGCGGACGACTTCCGGCGCGATGTCATCCTCTCGCCCGGCCGCAGAATCAGCTGCCCGTCTACGCCGCGAGCTGGGGGCAGATCTTGCGCCTGGAGACCATTGATGCCGAGCTGTTGAGAGACTTCGCACGGACGAACCGCGACCGCTCGCCGGAGCCCGGCATCTGCTAAGCATCAGGCGCCCGGTCGCGGCGGAGGGATCCCGCAGCGAGCAAGATTCGTTGGAGGACGCGCATGAGCCGCAGACGTTCGCGACGACAGAGTGCCGCACCGCAGCGTGCGGGGTGGCGCCGGCAGATCGACTCCTTCGGTGGACCGCTGGTGCTGGGGTCGGTGGCGGCTGCCGTGGTCGGGGTCGTCGCCCTGATCGTGATCGGCAGCCGGGGCGGCGGAGTGAACGAGACGCCGTACGTGCCGATCGAGCGCTCGGTGGTGGCCGGGCGGGTCGAGGGCGCGGCGGACGCGCCGGTGCGGATCATCGAGTTCTCCGACTTCCAGTGCCCGTTCTGCCGGCAGTTCATGCTGGAGACCGCGCCCGCGCTGCGGGCGGAGTTCGTCGAGACCGGGATCGCGAGCATCGAGTACTTCCACTTCGCCTTCCTGGGCGAAGAGTCGACGCGGGCTGCCGAGGCGGCGGAGTGCGCCGCCGAGCAGGGGAGGTTCTGGGACTACCACGATCTGTTGTTCCTGCGGCAGGGCGCGGAGAATGCCGGGGTGTTCTCGAAAGGCAACCTCAAACGGTTCGCCCGCGAGCTCGCGGGCTTCGATACCGCCGCGTTCGACGGCTGTCTCGATGCGGGGCGGTACCGGGCGGACGTGGAATTGCGGGCGGCCGAGGCTCGCGCCGCGGGCATCTCCTCGACGCCGTCGTTCGTGGTGAACGGCCAGCTGGTGCGGGGTGCGCTGCCGATCGAGTCGTGGCGCGAGATCATCGAGCAGATACGCGATGGCGGCTGAGAGAGACCGTCAGCCCGGTCGCACCGAGGTCGCCCGGGGGATCGCGCTGCTGGCGCTCTCGGCAGCCGGTGTCGCGATTGCGGCGTACCTGAGCTGGATCGCGATCGTCGGTGTCGACAGCATCGCCTGCGGGCCGGCCGGCGATTGTCACGCGGTACAGACGTCCGAGTACTCGAAGGTGGCCGGCGTACCGGTGGCGATGCTGGGGCTAGCGATGTACATTGCGCTGCTCGCGGGTGCGGTCGCCCGCCGTCAGCTGGAGGCATCGCCGCTGGCGCGCAGGTTCGCGGTGTGGACGTTCGCGCTCGCGCTCGGGGGGACGCTGTACTCGGGCTACCTGACGTACGTCGAGCTGTTCGTGATCGACGCGGTCTGTGCGTGGTGCGTGGCCTCTGCGGTCGTGGTCACGGCGATCTTCGTGGTGGCGTTGCCGGATGTGCGCCGCGTGGCGGAGCCGGTGGCCGCCGGTGGCCGCTCACCGGCCTCGGACGTATGATCGCGGCCGCGGACTCGACATCGGCGCAGGCAGCGCAGGTAGCGCGGAGGCAGCGGATGGTCCAGCAGGCGACGGACGGCACGACCGAGGTCGCGGTGACGTTCGACGACATGACCGTGCTCTCCGAAGGCGGCATCGATGTCTTTTTGCTGAACTGGAACGAGGCGGCCGATCCGCCCCCGTTCTACATCGATGTCGAGGGACGGCGCTGCTCGTACGCGCTGGAGACGTTCCTGGTCAGGGGCCACGGAGCCGAGCTGGCCGACCGGCTGCGCGAGCACGAGGCGGAAGGGCGCACGCCCTTGCTGCTGGAGCGCGACGACCGTTACCTGCTCTTTCTGCACGATCCGGCCGCGGAGGCCGAGGACGAGGGCGACGAAGCCGAGGCGGCGGACGCCGGCTAGATAGCCAGACAGATACCGGCCGCACGGCACGCCTCACCGAGCCACCGCCCGCCCGACCGGCAGGCGACTGACCGGGCGTCGCAGTCGAGCGTCGCAAACGGGTGTCGCGGTGCATACTCGACGTTCGGGGCGGATATCGGGCGGCTCCGGGTTGGACGGCGGGCTGGGCTGATGTGACCGCGCCATCGGCGAGCCGCCAGCAGCGGCTGTTCACATTCTCGTACATGGCTGCGCTGTTCTCGGTGCACTTCTACTTCGCGTCGTACTACATCTCGCTGGTGCAAGTGCCGCGTGCACTGGAGCGCGAGCCGGACTGGCTGGTGGGGCTGGTCGTCGGCGCGCTGGGGCTCTCGGGCATGGTGGCGCGCCCGGTGACCGGGGTGTTGGTCGACAGCGGCGGACGGCAGCGCTGGCTGCGGGCCGGCGCGGTGGGGACGGCGGTGACTTTCGTCGGCTACGCACTGAGCACCGACCCGTGGGTGATGCTGGGGTTCCGGCTGCTGCACGGCGTGGCGATGGCGCTGTATACGACCTCGATGCTGGCGATGGTGGCGAACATGCTGCCGGAACGCAGTCGCGGGCTGGGAGTCGGCGTCTACCAGTCGGCGAACGCCGTGGCGCAGCTCTATGCGTCTGCGCTGGCGGTGACCCTCTCCGCCGTCGTTTCGTTCGAGTTCGTGTTCCTGCTGGGCGCAGCGGCGGCCGGCATCGCCGGGCTGGCCGGGCTGCTGATCACCGATCAGGCGCCGCCGGCGCCTGCCCCGACGCCGTGGCGGCGGCGGCGGTGGATCTCGCCGACGGCGCTCGCACCGTCGCTGGTGTTTGCGGCGATGACGACGACCTTCGGGGCGGTTCAAGCGTTCCTGCCGCTGTTCGTGCTGGAACGCGATCTCGGCAATGTCGGGCTGTTCTACTCGGTGTACGGGGTGGCGCTGGTAGTGGCGCGGTCGGTGTCGGGTGCGCTCTCGGACCGGTTCGGCCGAGGAACGGTGGTGCTGCCGGCGCTGGCGATGGGTTCGGCGGCGCTGCTGGTGCTTTCGGCAACGCAGTCGCGGCCGGTGCTGCTGGCGGTGGCG
>JASLOV010000024.1 GCA_030745285.1 Dehalococcoidia bacterium
TGACCGGTCATCAGCGCCACCGTCGCCAGCAATGCGCCGAGCGGGAGGGCGCCGGTGTCGCCCATGAAGAGCGATGCCGGGTGGGCGTTGTACCAGAGGAACCCGAGCAATGCGCCGACGACGGTGAATGAGAACGTCGCCAGGAACTCCTGGCCCTGCAGGAAGGCGATCACGGCGTAGGCGGCGAAGGCGAGCGCCGCCGTTCCGCCCAGCAGCCCGTCCAGCCCGTCGGTGATCGACACGGCGCTGGTGGTGGCGAAGACCGTGACGATCGCGATCGGGATGTAGAAGTAGCCGAGGTCATACTGGCCGGCCCACGGCACGTTGACGCTGCTGACATCGAGCTGGAACTTCAGCACCAGCGCCACGCCGACCGAGAGCGCGCCGATCACCGCGAACTTCAGCCGCCAGCTCAGCCCGCTGAGACGCTCGCGCCCGGTGAGGGTGCCGAGGTCGTCGAGTACCCCGACGGCCAATGTCACCAGCAGTACGGCCAGCGGCAGCAGGATGCTGAGCCGCCCGGCGACGTTGGTCGGGGCGGTGACGATCGCGACGATGCCCCAGATCAAGACTCCACCCATCGTCGGCGTGCCGGCCTTGACTGAATGGGACGAGGGGCCGTCTTCCGAGATCGCCTTGCCTGCGCCGGCCGAGCGCAGGACGGCCACGACCGGCCGCCCCGCCACGAGGGCGAACAGGAAGGCGCTGCCACCGACGAAGAGCGAGTAGATCATGCGCGGCGGTCCAGCCCGTCCTTGACCGCCTGCACCACCGTCTCCAGGGCCAGCGCTCGCGAGCCCTTGATCAGCAGGACGTCGCCCTCGTGCAGCTCGCTCAGCAGTTCCTTGACGGCCGCCTCCTTCGACGGCAGATGCCGGGCCGCAGCCAGGCCCGCCGAGCGGGCGGAGGCGGAGATGCGATCGGCGAGATCGCCGACGGTGTAGAGGGCGTCGAGCACCGCGGCGGCACGTTCGCCGGCCGCATCGTGCGATTCGTCCGAGAGAGCGCCCAGCTCGCGCATGTCGCCGAGCAGGGCGAGCCGGCGGCCGGGCAGCTCCGAGAGCAGGTCGAGGGCGGCCATCATCGACGCCGGGTTGGCGTTGTAGGTGTCGTCCAGCAGCGTGATGCCGCCGGCAAGCGGCCGCACCGAGAGCCGCAACGGCACGTCCAGCCCTTCGAGCGCGTCACCCACCTCGTCGAAGTCAATCCCGTCCGCGAGTCCGACAGCGGCGGCGGCGAGCACGTTGGGGAGCAGGTGCGCTCCGGCCAGCGGCACACGCATCCGTCGCGACCGCCCGCTGGCGGCGAGTGTGTACTCGAAGCCGCCCGCGCCGAGGCCGCTCACATCGCTGCCGCGCACGTCCACGCCGTCCCCGGTGCCAAAGCGCCACACCCGAGCCTTCGTGTGGGCGGCCATCGCGGCAACGTCCGGGTCATCGGCGTTGAGGATGGCGTGGCCATGTTCGGGCAGCGCCTCCGGCAGCTCGCGCTTGGCGGCGATGATCGTCTCCATCGAGCCGGCCCGCTCGAGGTGAACCGGGCCGACATTGAGCACGACGCCGGTGCTGGGGCGCGCCCACTCGCACAGCAGCGAGATCTCGGTCGTCGTGTACATGCCCATCTCGATGACCGCGCGCTCGGTCTCCGGTCGCATCTCGAGCAGGCACAGCGGCACGCCGATCTCGTTATTGTAGTTGTTCGGACTGGCCTGCACGCGGTAGCGGGCGGCGAGCACGGCGGCCGCGATCAGCTTCGTCGTGGTCTTGCCGACGTTGCCGGTGATGCCGGTGACCTCGGTCGCCGGGAGTGCATCGCGCCAGCGCGCTGCCAGCCGTTGCAGCGCAGCCAGGGGGTCGTCGACCGTGAACACGGCCGTGCCATCTGGGATGCCTTCGGGCGGATGGGCGAGCAGCAGGCCGGCCGCGCCCCGGCCTGCTGCGGCGGCGGCGAAGTCGTGGCCGTCGCGATGCTCGCCGGGGAGGGCGACGAAGAGGTCACCGGCGCGGGCCTCGCGGGAGTCGATCACGGCCCGCGCAAACTCGCCGTTCGGGCCGCTGCGTTGCAGCAGCAACTCGCCGAGCGCGGCCGCGACGAAGTCGCCATCGAGCTTCGGGCCGTCGGAGCCGTCAGCGGCGTCGGTGGGGGAGGGGGAGGTCACAGGGAGGTCGCGATCTGGTGCGATCACGGCGCCGCTGCCCGGCGCTGAGTCGCGGGCTCGTTCAGGTACTCCATGATATCGGCCGCCACGCGGGAGAAGACGGGAGCGGCGACCTCGCCGCCAAGGTTTCGCTCGCCGCCCGGCTGGTCGATCTTCACGAGGACCGAGATGTGGGGCGCCTCGTACGGCAGGAACCCGGCGAACGAGGCGATCGTGGTGTCGAAGTCGTAGCCGGTCGGCACGGAGACGATCGTCGTGCCGGTCTTCCCGGCCACGCGGTACCCGGGCACGCGCGCGCCGTGCCACTGTACGCCCTCGACGACGTCGAGCATCAGCCGCGCCATCGTGCGCGCCGTCGCCGGCGAGACGACCTGGCGGACGGTGACCGGGTCGAACTCGCGCACGCGCTCGTCGGTCACGATCCTGGAGACGACGTAGGGCCGCATCAGCGAGCCGCCGTTGGCGAAGACGTTAACCGCGGTGAGCACCTGCAGCGGCGTGGCGGCCAGGCCCTGGCCGAACGAGTTCGTCGCCAGGTCCACCAGGTACCAGTCGCTATCGTCCGGCGTGCGGACGATGCCCTCGGCCTCGCCGGAGAGCCCGACGTGGGTCAGTTCGCCGATGCCGAAGGCGCTGAGGTAGCGGTAGAAGTCCTGCGGGCCGATCTCCTCGGAGAGCCAGACGGCGCCGGTGTTGAGCGAGCGCTGGAGCAGCTCCGTCACCGTCACCTCGCCGTAGGAGCTGAAGTCCCAGTTGTAGATTTCGAAGCCGCCGACGTCGACCCTGCCCTTGTCGACGTAGGTGGAGTCCGGCGTGACCCTGCCCAGGTCGATCGCCGCCGCCGCGGTCAGCGTCTTGAAGACCGAACCCGGCTCGTAGAGGTCGGTCACCGCGCGGTTCCGCACCAGGCTCGCCAGCTCGTCCTGCGGCAACTCGAGCGAGTCCGGCGCGAGCCCCGTCGCCGGTCGCGAGGCGAGCGCGAGGATCGCTCCCGTGCGCGGGTCCATCACCACGATGCTGCCCGAAGGCGCCTCGAACTGTTCGAGCGCCTCGTCGAGGTGTCGCTCCGCGATCGCCTGCACGAAGCGATCGATGGTGAGGTGCACCTCGCCGCCGGCCTTGGGCGGCCGCGCGGCGCGCTGCGTGAAGGCGATTGGCCGCCCCAGCGGGTCGCTCTCCACGACGAGCTGGCCGGGCCGTCCGCGCAGTTCGTGGTCGTAGTCTGCTTCGATCCCCCACAGCCCGCTGTCGAGCCCGACGTAGCCGATAAGCTGGCTGGCGAGGTTGCCCTCCGGGTAGATCCGCACGGAGCTCGGCAGCGCACGCACGCCCCACAACGCGCTGCGATCGAGCGCGAGCCCCGCCTCGTACGGAAGATCGCGCTGCAGCACAACATCACCTCGGTCCTGCCGGGTGCCGGCGGCCAGCACCTCGTCGGCGTCGAGGCCGAGCGTGGCGGCCAGGGCGATCGCGGCCCCGGAGGCTCGTTCGCGGTCGCGCCAGAGGAAGGAGTCGAGGTAGATGTCCCAGGTGTCGACGGAGGTGGCGAGGGGATAGCCGGTGGCGTCGACGATGGCGCCGCGGGGGGCCGTCACGCTGGCCACGCCGTAGCGTGTGAAGGCGGCTTCCTCGATGTAGCGGTCGTGGTCGCCGATCTGAATCTGCGCGAGCCGCACGGCGAGGCCCACCATCATCAGCGCGAGCACGGTCGTGAACACGCGGTGTCGCCAGGTGAGGTGATCGGGTCGCCTGCCGTCCACGGGAACTGTCCCTCTCGCTTCCCCGCGCTGCGACCGTCAGGCCGCGGCTAGTTGAATCCCGGGAGCCGGCTCAGGAGCTGCTCCCACCACGTGCCGGCGTCCGGCGCGGGTTGTTCCTTCAGTGAGACGTATCGCTCCGGCAGCGGAATGACCGCCGGTGCTGGCTCGATGACGGCGATGTACAGCGTCTGCTCCGGCTCCACCATCCCCAGGCTCTCGATCGCCCGGCGGCGGACCTCATCGATGCGCGACATCGTGGCGATGTCCGCTTCCAGCAGCCGCACCTCGGCGGCGAGCGTGGCCCGTTCCGCTTCCAGCGCGCGCAGTTCGTAGCCGATGTTGGTGGTGCGTGTCGTCTGCAGCACCTGCAGCAGGCCGGTGGCGGTGACGGCAATCAGCACCAGTGCACCGAACAGCGCCGCCGGGATCCCGACCGACGGGCCGACCGTGCGCGCGCCGGGGTGGGCCGCCGCTCGCGGGACGGCCGCCATCAGGCGGCCGTGCGTTCCACGATCGACTCCGCCACGCGCATGCGGGCGGAGCGGGCACGGGGGTTGCGGGCGACCTCGTCCTCGCCGGGCTTGCGCACCCGTTTCGTCACCCGGCGCAGGCTGGCGCTGTGCCCGCAGATGCAGGCGGGGGTGCGGGGCGGGCAGATGCAATCCGTGGACTCGCGCCGGAAGTAGTTCTTCACGATGCGGTCCTCCAGCGAGTGGAAGGCGATGACGACCATGCGGGCGCCAGCGCCGTCGAGCAGGCTGCGGGCCGCGGGTAGTGCGTCAGCCAGGTTGTCCATCTCCTGGTTGACTGCTATCCGCAGGGCCTGAAACGTCAGAGTGGCGGGGTGGATTTGACGCCTTCTGCCCCT
>JASLOV010000025.1 GCA_030745285.1 Dehalococcoidia bacterium
CAAATGGGACCCCCGTGACCCGACCAGCTCGCGACCGGTCGACGCCGAGGACGTGGTGTTCTCCTGGAACAAGTTCGCGGAGACGTCGAACTCGCGGAAGTCGCTGGTGAACGGACTCAACGAGCTCGCTCCGGTGAAGGATATGGTCGCGATCGACGACCACACCGTCCAGGTGAACGCGGCCTTTGCCTTCGGCCCGCTGCTCAATGCACTGGCGTACACGCGCTGGCTGCTGATCATGCCGCGGGAGTCCGATGGCGGCTTCGAGGCCCGCCAGGAGATCCGTGGCGCCGGTCCGTGGATGCTCACGAAGTGGGACCGCAGCGTGCGCATGGAGTGGGACAAGAACCCGAACTACTGGCGGAGTGATCGGCCGTTCCTGGACGGCATCGACTACCCGATCATCAGCGAGTACGCCCAGCGTCTCGCTCAGTTCCGTGCCGGCAAGATGTGGGACAGCGTCGTCCGCCAGGAGGACTTGCTCGCCACGAAGGAAGAGTTCGGGACGGACCTGAACGTCTTCCAGGGTGACGTCGGCAAGGGCAACTGGGGCATCTACTTCGGCCTGCGGCCGGGCTCCATCTGGCGCGACGAGCGCAACCGCAAGGCGATCTCGATGCTGATCGACCGCGACCAGATCAACGACACCTTCTACCGCACCAGCGAGTTCGAAGAGGCCGGCTGGCCGGTCAAGGCGCGCTGGCACTCACATGCCATGTCAGCCGGGTACAACGACTTCTGGGTCGACCCGAAGGCGCTGGAGTACACCGGCCTCCCGCACCAGTTCACAGACGACCAGAGGAAGCTCTTCCAGTTCCTGCCGGACGAGGCACGCAAGCTGATGGAGGCGGCCGGTGTCGACCTGCCGCACGAGACCGGCATGCAGTGGATCCGGACGACCGAGTACGGCACGACGTTCCCGCGCGTGGGGGACGCCTACAAGGGCCTGTTCGAGAGTTCGGGGCTGTTCAAGCTGGAAGAGGGCGCGCCGGAGTACAAGACGGAGTACATCCCGGACGTCTACTACGGCAAGGGTGACTTCGAAGGCATCGTGTGGGGCGCCAAGCAGGGCGGAGCCGGTGGTGGTATCCACCCCGTCCAGACCTTGCTCGACGACGTCCACTCGACCGGTGCACGGCAGCATGGCACGTTCATGGGCGACGCAGCCAACAGACCGGGGGCCCCGGCATCGGACGCCCTGATCGAGAAGGCAGCGGCAGCGCTGGACTTCGACGAGCAGGTCGAGCTGATCCGACAGTGGCAGGTCGACAATGTCGACGAGATGCTCTTTGTCAGCGCCGGGTGGCCGTATGGCGTCGCCGGCTACACGCTCAGCTGGCGGTTCATGAAGAACCAGGAGGTCTGGCGTGAGTTCCTGGAGCAGCGCGAGCAGACGCAGTGGATCCACTGGTGGATCGACGAGGCTGCCAGGAAGGAAGTCTTCGGCTAGACCCGAATTCTCGACCGGTCATCCGGGGTGATCTGGGGTTCACCCGAAGGCGACCACACAACACCGCGGGAGTCCGTCACACCTGCCGGGCTCCCGCGGTTCTTCATATCCCGTGCAATGAAGCCCCGCCGCCGCCTCGCTATGCGGTAGGCTGCGGACGCCCGAAGTGACCGCGTGGGGAGGCCACGATGACAACCGAGCACAAACTGCACACCGTGATCTGCGACCGCTTCGGCGTGGACGTGCCGATCTTCGGCTTCACCCACAGTCGCGACGCCGTCGCCGCCGTCTGCAGGTCCGGCGGCATCGGCATCTGGGGCGCCACGCGGAACACCCCCGAGGAGATCGAGGAGGGGCTGGCAGACATCGCCGAGCGCGTCGACGGACGGCCCTTCGGTATCGACCTCGTGCTGCCGCAGGGCATGCCCGCCCGTAACAATCGCGAGGAGATCGAAGCGATGCTGCCGGACGGGCATCGCGCCTTCGTCGATCACCTCTATGAGAAGTACGACGTGCCGCGCGACGGCCAGGCCGGCGGGCGCTCCCGTTTCGTGCGGTCGGAGGAGGTCGCGCGGCGGCAGGTGAACGTCGTGCTCGACTCCGACGCGGACATCTTCGCGATGGGGGTCGGCAGCCCGCCGGAGTTCATCCGCGAGGCGAAGGCGCGCAACAAGACGCTCGTCTCGCTGGTCGGCCAGCCCCGCCACGCCGAGCGCGCGATCGAGGCGGGCGCGGACCTGCTGGTGGCGCAGGGATACGACGCCGGCGCACACACCGGCGCCATCGGTACCTTCTCGCTCGTCCCGCAGATCGTGGCGATGGCGGGTGACATCCCGGTGATCGCGGCCGGCGGCGTCGCCACCGGACAGCACATCGCCGCATCGCTGGCGCTCGGCGCCACCGGCGTCTGGATCGGCACCGCGTGGCTGCTGACCAATGAGGCGGACACTGACGAGGCGGCGAAGCAGCAGCTGCTGGCCGCTCGCTCGGCCGACACGGTGATCACCCGCTCCGACAGCGGCAAGACGCTGCGTGTCGTGCGCAGCGCATGGACCGACGAGTGGGAGGCCGAGGACGCCCCGACGCCGCTGAAGATGCCGCTACAGGACATCCTGATCGGCGACCTGCTGGGCGCCGTCACCCGCCACCAAGTCGACGACCTGGTGCACCACCCGGCCGGCCAGGGCATCGGCTGGTTCAACGAGGTGAGACCGGTCGCCGATGTGATGGCGAAGCTGGTGGCGGACGCCTCGGACGCGATCGCCGGGCTGCCGAGCTAGAGCCGAGCCGGAACCGCGCCGGGCGCATCGGACCGTGAGACCTACTCGGCCGCCTCGTCGAGCTCGGCCTTAACGGCGTCGAACGACCGCCGCCAGGCGGCGGCGATGCGGTCCTCGCGCTCGTAGTCGAATCTCCCGTGGCCGCCGGGTCGCAGGTCGCTCTCGTCCGGTGGGTTGTCGACGAGCCAGCGTGCCGTCAGCCGCGTCGCCGCCTCGACATCCACGACATCGCGGTAGCCGAGCAGCTCCCGCGCCTTCGACATGTCGAGCACAATGCTCGACTTCTCAGCCAGCGGGTAGACGCCGCGACAGAGTTCGGCCGGGACGCCGAGCAGCTCAATGTCCGAGTTCAGCTCGTCGGCGATCGCCACCGCGACGTGGCGACTGGTCATCACCCGCTCGTCGCCGGCGTTGAAGGCCTCGCCCGCGGCCTCCGGGCGGGTGGCGGTGAGGTAGACCAGCCGCCCGACGTTCTCCGCGTAGCCCCGTTGGAAGTAGGAGGTGCCGTCGTGCGGCATCAGCATGAAGGGCCGCCCGTCGACGATGCGACGCACGACCGCCCACTCATGGTTCATCGGCGCACGCGGCCCGAAGATGCCGGGGTAGCGCACGATCACCACTTCAAAGTCTCCGTTGGCGTGCTGCTCGAAGAGCTGGTCTTCGCCCACCGCGACGCGACCGGTGTAGCCCTCCGCGTCGAACTGCCGCTCGGCGTCTTCGGGCACCGGAAGCGGCAGCTTCCCCCGCGGCGTGGGCCGCGTCGAACCCGCGTAGACGGGCTGGCCGGTAACGCCGACGAGGCGGCCGGTCTTGCCGACGAGATGCGTCGCCAGCGCCCGCAAGCGACCCGAGGTGCAGACCGCGACGTCCCAGCGCTCATCGCCGAGCACGGCGGCAATGCTCTCCGGGTCGCGGGCGTCGCCGTGACGGTCTTCAACCTCGCCGTCGAACTCCACCTCGTGGGCGCCGGTGTGAAAGATCACCACCTCGTACCCGTCGGCGAGCAACCCGTTGACGATGTGGGGACCGGTCGGCCCCGTGCCGCCGACGACCAGTGCGCGGCTCATGATGCGGGCTCCCGCACCGCGCCGGCCTCGATCAGGACGTCGACAGCAGCGTCATCGAGTCCGACTTCGCCCAGCACCTCGCGCGTGTGCTTACCCAGCACCGGCGATGGCCCCCTGGCCGCAAGCTGCGTCTCGCTGAACTTCACGGGCGGTGCGCTCACGGTGTAGCCCCCCAGCAGCTCGTGTTCGAGGCGCACGAAATAGTCGTTCGCCCACGCCTGTTCGTCGTCGACCAGTTGCTCCGGCATCCGCACCGGCGCCACGGGCACGCCGGCCTCCACGAAGGCCGCCATCCACTGCGCCGTTGTCCTGGTCGCGAGCGCCGAGGTCACCTGAGCCAGCACATCGGTGGCATGCGCGCGGCCATCCTCCGGCTGCCAGCCGGGCTCGGTCACCCAGCGGTCCTCCAGGCCGAGCACCTTCGCGATCTGCTGGCGAATCCCCAGGCTGCCGCCGCCGATCGCGATGGTGCCGTCCGATGTGCGATGGAAGCCGTAGTACGCCCGCATCAACGCAAGCAGCCCTCCTCGCGTGCGCTCTTCCAGCACGTCGGCCCAGGTCGCCCCCTCGGCGAATGCGGTCTTCAGGTACTCGGCGAACTCGGTGCGTCCGCTGTCGACGGCAT
>JASLOV010000026.1 GCA_030745285.1 Dehalococcoidia bacterium
GTGTCCATCAACTGATCGAGCGGCACGACGCGCTGCGCCCAGCCCAGCTCGTAGCAGCGCTGTCCGTCGTACTGGGTGTCGCCCCAGAGGATCAGTTCGAGCGCCGAGCCCAGCCCGATCTGGCGGGTGAGCGGCGCCATCCAGCCGGCGCCGCCCATGTTCCACCGCGTCTCGGCGATACCGACCTTCGCTTCCTCGGCGATGATGCGGATGTCGCACTGCATGGCGACGCTGAAGCCCCCGGCAATGGCGTACCCATTGATGGCGGCGATCGTCGGCTTCCACAGCCCCAGCCCCTCAGAGAGCGGAGAGATGCCCCCGGCGCCGCTCCCTCGTTGCGGAGGCCTGGCGGGTCCCGCCGGCCCGCTGGCCTCAGCCGCCGCGCGCTGACGCGTCTCGGCCGTCTCGATCAGGTCCGCACCGGCACAGAATCCCCGGCCCGCGCCGGTGACGATCGCGACACACGCGTCGGGATCGTCGCGGAAGTCGACGTAGGCAGCGTGCAGCGCGCCACGCAGTCCGCCGCCGAGCGAGTTCATGCGGTGCGGTCGGTTCAGCGTGATCACATGGATCTTGCCGTCCTCGTGCTTGTCGACGAACACCTCCGGCCCGAAGGTCTCCTGCGGCGTGTCCTGGTCATGCTTCGCGGGGTCGAACTGCTCGTAGTCTGGCATCGATGTCCTCCAGTTGAGCGCCGCCGTAGCGTCACGGTGCCCGGCGGGCCTCGCCGTTATACACCCCCCGCCGAGTCACCCGGCGACGGGCTTGCCGAAGGCGGTCTGGACCATCAGGAGCCGGGCCTGCTGGTTAGCAGTGAGCAGCGCTCGGCGCTGCAGCGCGCCGGCCACCTCGGACGGGGCGTTCGCCGCGGCGGCGCCCTGCGTGCGATGCCAGTGGCCGATGCTCGGAAAGGCGACCATCACCACCGCCTGGTCGACCGCTCGCAGCGGGTCGCGGCCGACGATCATCAGGCGCGCGCCCTGCTCCCGGTACCACGGCCAGATCGCGTCCTGTGAGATCGCGATGAACTCGTCGCGCTCGCCGGCCGCGATGTCGAACCCCGTCTCGGACACCACCGACTGCAGGCCGAAGGTGGGGGCCAGATCCGATAGCGGGCCGCCGGCGGCGCGATGGAACGGGTTGGGCTCGGAGAGCTCATCGTCGTACTCGATGACGTGAGCGCGCGAGCTCAGCACCAGCCGGGTGCGGCCGGCCGAGATCGCATTGACCTGCTCGCGCTCGGCCAGCATCGCCGGGTCGGAGTTGAACTCGCCCCACGCCCTCGTCGCCGTCCAGTGGTCGAAGTCGGCGTACGCGGAGTTCGTGACAGCCACATCCCCGGGCCCACCGAGCGACCAGCCCCCGTAGGCGATCATCTGCGAGCCGAGCAGCCGCATGCCCTCCCACACCCCCAGGCGACTCTCTCGCTCAAACTCGCGGCGGTCGTCCCGGTCCACGGTGAATTCGCGTTGTACGACGATGCCCATCAGTGCTGCCCTTTCGATCATCCAGCTGCCAGACGACGGGAGCATATCGCCGCGGTCCAGACGGAGGTAGCCCGGCACGAATCGCGAGCGAGCGCTATCATCACGCCCGCCCGCCGCGGGGCCTGTGCTCCTCACCCGTCCCGGCCTCGGGCAACATCTCTGGGAGGTTCGTCATCGACACCGGCACATTCCGCGGGTTCGAGGTCGTGATGCACGACCCCGGCATCTGCGCCATTACCTTCAACACCCCGGACCGGCTCAACGGCTTCACGCCCGAGATCAAGCGCGACCTCATCGAGGTGCTGACCCAGGTGCAGATGGACGACGCCACTCGCGTCGTGCTCTTCACCGGCGAGGGTCGGGCGTTCTGCGCCGGCGACGACATCAGCGGCCGCCGGCCGACCTTCGAGGGCGATGCCCTGGTCCCTACGATTCCCCGCGGCCACGAGAACCCGATCGGCACGTACGAGGGGCTGCGTGTGCTCTCGCAGACGGTGAACAGCGCCGTCCGCAACCTCGACAAGCTCTGCATCGCCGCCATCAATGGCGTCGCCATCCAGACCGGCTTCTCGCTGGCCCTCGCCTGCGACTTCCGCATCGCGTCCAGCGAGGCGCGCATGGGCAGCGCCACCCTGCGCTTCGGCCTGCTGCCGGACGAGGGCGGTCAGACCCTGCTCGTGCAGCTGATGGGCGTTGGCAAGGCAATGGACTTCATGATGCGCAAGCGCATCGTCATGGCGCAGGAGGCCCTCGAGCTGGGGCTCGTGCATGAGGTCGTCGCGCCCGACGAACTGGCTGCGAAGTCGATGGAGCTGGCGACGGAGCTGGCCAACGGTCCGCAGGTGGCGATGAGGCTGCTCAAGCGCACGATCTACAACGCGGCGGAGATGACCTGGGCACACTCGCTGGACGACATCGCCGCCAAGACCGGCATCAGCGACCACCACCCCGACGTGCGCGAGGGCACTACCGCCTTCCGCGAGCGCCGGGAGCCGCACTTCAACGAGTGGCTGGAAGCCAGCGACTGAGCGCCTGACGGCTCCGCAGACGTGATCCAACGCCGGCCGCGTCGGCGCATTCGTCGTGTCCATCGTGGTTGACACGAACACCTGTTCGCTTGTTAGCTGCTCCTAGCACATATGTGCGAGGGATGTACGGGAGACGCGCATGGCACTCGAACAGGCGATCACCGCGCTGCGCAGGGGCGAGACCGTCGCCGAGGGCTTCGTGGCCTGGCGCTCGTTCGAGGCGCATGAGCCGCGCTATGTCGCGTGGCCGGCCGGCATCGACGAGCGCATCGTCGGCGCGCTCGCGAAACGCGGCATCGCGCGGCCCTACACCCACCAGGCGCAGGCGATCGAGGGCGCGCTGGCCGGGCGCAACCAGGTGATCGTCACGCCGACTTCATCCGGGAAGACGCTCAGCTACTCTGTGCCGGTGCTCGAATCGATCCTGCGCGACCCGTCGTCGCGCGCACTCTACCTCTTTCCCACCAAGGCGCTGGCGCAGGACCAGCTGCACGAGTTGCACGAGCTGGTGACCGAAGCCGAGATCGACGTCAAGACCTACACCTACGATGGCGATACCGCGCCGGCGGCGAGGCGTTCCGTGCGGGCGGCCGGGCACGTCGTCATCACCAACCCGGACATGCTGCACACCGCGATCTTGCCCAATCACACGAAGTGGGTGCGGCTTTTCGAGAACCTGCGCTATGTCGTGCTCGACGAGTTGCACACCTACCGCGGCGTTTTCGGCTCACACGTCGCCAACGTGATCCGACGACTGCAGCGCATCTGCCGCTTCTACGGCTCCGCCCCGATCTTCATCTGCTGCTCCGCCACCATCGCCAACCCCGACGAACTCGCCTGCGACCTCACCGGCCGCGAGGCCGACCTCGTCGATGACGACGGCTCCCCGAGCGGCGAGCGCGTGATCGCGATGTTCAACCCGCCCGTGATCAACCGGGAGCTCGGCATTCGCCGGGACCTCGTGCACTCCACGCTCGACATCGTCGCCCGGTTGCAGGAGGCCGATGTCCAGACGCTGGTCTTCGCGCGCACTCGCAACAACGTCGAGCTGCTGACCCAGTACCTGCGCGAGCAGCGCTGGTCGCAGCCGGGCGCTCGCCCGGCCGTGCGCGGCTACCGCTCTGGCTACCTGCCGAAGGAGCGCCGCACGATCGAGGCCGGCCTGCGCGACGGCGAGATCCGCACCGTCGTCGCCACGAACGCGCTGGAGCTCGGCATCGACATCGGCGGGCTCGACGCCGCCGTGCTCGCCGGCTACCCGGGGACGCTGGCGAGCATGCGCCAGCAGATGGGTCGGGCAGGGCGGCGCGGCGACCCTTCGCTGGCGGTCTTTGTCGCCAGCTCGGCGCCGCTCGACCAGTTCGTCGTGAAGCACCCGGAGTACTTCTTCGGCGAGAGCGTCGAGGCCGGGCTGATCAACGCCGACAACCCGATCGTCGCCGCCGAGCACCTCAAGTGCGCGGTCTTCGAGCTGCCGCTGGAGCCCGATGAGCACGAGGTGCTGGGCCCCGACACCGAGCCAATCCTCGAGGTGCTGAAGGAAGACCACATGGTCCACCGCACGCCGGAGCGGACGTACTGGTCGAGCGAGGCCTACCCCGCGCAGGAGATTTCGCTGCGGCTGGGTGCGGAGCAGAACGTCGTGATCGTCGACCAGGGGCCGCCGGCGAAGGTGATCGGCGAGGTCGATCGACCGGCAGCGATGGTGCTGGTCCACGACGAGGCGATCTATGTGCACGACGGCCGTCAGTACCACGTTGACCAGCTCGACTGGGAGGAACTGAAAGCCTACGTGCGCCCCGTCGACGTCGACTACTACACGGACGCGAACATCGCCGTCGATCTCAAGGTGATCGACGAGTGGGATGCCGGGACGCGACCCTCGGTCTATGGCCACGGGGAGGTCTCGATCACCTACCTCGCCACCATCTTCAAGAAGATCAAGCTGCACACCCACGAGAACATCGGCTGGGGGAAGATCCGTCTGCCGCAGGACGACCTGCATACCGGCGCGTACTGGCTGGCGCTGCCGGAGGCGGCGACGGCCGGCGCATCGACGCGCGATGTCGAGGGCGCCCTGCAGGGCCTCGGCCAGCTGCTGGTGCAGGTCGCGCCGCTGCTGCTGATGTGCGACCCGCGCGACCTGCACCTCGCCACGCAGGTGAAGTCGCCCCATACCGAGCGACCCACCGTCTTCCTCTGGGAGTCGGTGCCCGGCGGTGTCGGCTTCGGACAGCACCTCTTCGACGCCACGGAGAGCCTGACCGAGATCGCGCGAGCACTGGTCGAGGGCTGCGCCTGCAGGGACGGCTGTCCAGGCTGCGTCGGCCCCCCACCCGCGCCGGGGCTCGGTACGAAGTCACTCGTGCGAAGCGCGCTGGCAGCATTGACGCCGCTGGCGGCGCAGGCGACACCTTCCGTATCGGTCGGTGACCGGCTAACCCCGGCTATTTCCACCGGCGACGCCGCCACCGCCGGCGACGCTGCCACCGCCGGTGCGGTCGCATCTTGACCATCGACTCACCGGCGAGGCCGGCACTCAGTCGCGATCAGCTGCGACGGCTGATCCGTCGCATCGAGCGGCGTCCGCTACCACCGCGAGTAACGCCCCACGAGCACGTCCCGTCACTCCGAGAACTGCTGCCGGACTTTGTCGTGCGGGGTACCGCCGGTGGGTCATCCTGTTATCGCGAGCTGCGCTATCCGCTGAGCGACCACGTTGGTGATCGCTCGCTCGATGAGCTTCCGGACGTACGGAGCGAGACGCTCGAACTGCTCGCGCCACAGGAAGACCTCGGGGATGCCGCCCCGCAGGACATGCTCTTCCTCGACATCGAGACGACCGGGCTCGGCGGGGCAGGGGCGATGGCGTTCCTCGTTGGCACCGGACTGATCGACAACGACCAGTTCGTGCTGCGCCAGTACCTTGCGCTCAGCCCCGCGGACGAGGGCGCGCTGCTGGATGCGCTGCTCGAAGACGCCCGCCTCGAATCCGAGCCGGTGCTCGTGACCTATAACGGACGGCGCTTCGACGCCCCCGCGCTCGACGAGCGGGCGACGATGCACCGCCGCCGCGCCGGCTTCGACTCGCTGCGCCAGCTCGACCTGCTCCACCCGGTGCGATCCGCCTACGGCGGGCTGTTGCATTCTTGCCGGCTGGCGGTGGTCGAGGCCGAGGTGCTCGGGCTGACCCGCCACGACGAGGACGTCCCAGGGGCAGAGGTGCCGCAGTGGTACTTCCAGTACCTGCGGACGGGCGACGGCCGGCACCTGCTGCCGATCATCAACCACAACGCACAGGACGTGGTCTCGCTGGGCGCGCTGGTGGCTCGCCTCGACGGTTCCGTTCGCCGAGTCAACCTCACCTCCTTCGACGAGGTCGCGGTCGGTCGCCTGCTCGCCCATCGTCGCGATGCACGCGCGGTCGAGTTCCTCACGGGCGCGCTCGACGGCCTGCCGCCGTCCCCGGTCAGGCGCGACGTGCTCACGCGCCTGGCGCTCGCGCATAAGCGGGCCGGGGACCGCGATCTCGCGGAGCCGCACTGGGAGGAACTGGCGACGGCGGGCGGGCGAGGCGCGCTGCAGGCTCACGTCGAACTCGCGATTTACTACGAGCACCACGTTCGTGACTTCACCCGCGCCGCCGGCGTCGTCGAGCAGGCGCTCGCGAACGTCCATCGCACCGTCGCGCCGTGGGACCGGGCCAGCGCGGCAACGTGGCGCTCAGCCCTCGACCACCGCCGCTCGCGCCTGCAGCGCAGGATGGACGCCGCTCGAGCCCCGTCGTAACGCGTGACCGGAGGCGATCAGCGAGACCGCAGACTGCCGGCGAAGATCAGCGCCAGCACCGCCGTAACAAGCAGGCCCGTCCCGCTGAGGGTGAGGGCTGCCGGCACGCCGGTCGCGTCGGCGATCGCGCCAAGCGTGATCGGCCCGATCCAACCCCAGCCGATCGCAAAATTCCAGCCGCCCAGTGCCCGCCCTCGCAGCTCCAGGGGCACCGCATCCTGCAGCATGATCCACTCCAGCGCGTCGACCATCGCCGCGGAGGCCCCGATCCCGCCGACGGCCAGAACCGAGAGCCAGAACGCCGTGGAGTTGCCGAGCACGACGAGCAGTGCACCGAAGGTCATGAAGACGCCGACCAGCATCAGTCCCCGGCGCAAGCGGTCCGCCACGACCACCAGCAGCAACATGCCGAGCATCGACCCGACAGCCGCGCCCGCGCTCAGCACGCCCAGCCGCTCCGGGCCGACCTCGAGCACCCGGTCGGCGACGGCCGGCAGCAGCCCGTTGTAGGAGAACCCGAGGATCTCGACCAGGATCATCATCCCCAGCAGCAGCCGCACCATCGGCGTGCGCACCAGCAGCCGCAGTCCCTCCATGACCTCGGCCGCAAAGCGCGAGCCACCGCGCTGCCGGCGCGCGGGCGAGCGGACGCTCGCGAACATCAGCGCCGCCCCCAGCAGCGGTCCAGCGCCGATCAAGAACGTCGGACCCGGACCCAGCCAGCCGATCAGCACCCCGCCGCTCAGGGCGCCGACCACCCCGATCGAGCGCTGGCCGAACGAGGTCAGGCTGATCGCGTTGCCGAGCCGTTCCGGCCCGACGATGTCCGCCTGCAGCGGCTGCAGCGCGGTGCTCTGGAACGCGATCGTCGAACCCGTCACGAAGACGAGGGTGAAGAGCAGCGGCACCGTCGCGATGTCGATGAAGACGACGGCTGACATCACCGCCGCCGCAACCATCCTCACGACCGCCGCCGTCGTCAGGATGCGAGCACGCGGCAGCCGGTCGGACGCTGCCCCGGCGATCGGTCCGAACACGAGATTGGGAATCGTGCGGATCGCGAACGAGAGAGCGGCAAGGAAGACCGAGCCAGTCTGGTCGAGCACGAACCAGCCGATCGCGAGCCGCTCCATCCACATGCCGAGGCCGAAGAGCACCGCCCCCAGCCACGCCTTGCGGAACTCGCGCTCGGCGAACGATGCCAGCACGCCCGGCCTCGCCACAATGCCCGGTTGGGGCTCGCCGTCCGCAGTCATAGGTCCCGCCTGCGCAGGCCCGCGATGGCGTGGGGTTGGAGCGGCTGGGTGGAGTGGGCGGGCATGACGGGCGGAAGGATAGCGGCTCAAGGCGCCTGCGTGAGCCTCGGCTGGTTTGTGATCGGCGGCGGTCGAGCGGCTGCGCCGCCTCGCGACCGCCTCGTAGAGGCACTGGGCCGTTGGTCCCGAACATGCCGGGACGTTCGGGGTAACGTGGGCCCGAAGTCATCGCTGAGAATGCCGTCACAACCCGAGGGGCGAGGTTGTGGCTGGCGCCGATGCGTGACCGTCGATCGCCGTCACGCCAAATTCGTGGCTCGACAGCCAGAAGCCAGTCTCGCGCTCGGATTGCGACGCGAATGCGTCATACTCGTGCGGCCGTAAGGCTGCCGGAAGGCCCGCTACATGGCCGGCACGGCCGCAGCATGACGATTCGGAGCTGACGCATGCAGGTCCTGGAGCAGGGCAGTGCCGACTACTTTGCGGTCGACCCGGACGGCCACCGGGCCTGGGTGCGCGAGCACAAGGAGCGCCGGCAGGTCAGCAAACTCATGGACGAGCACGAGGCCGTCGCTCGCTTCGTGGCTGACGGCGACTACATGGTCTACGACTGCAACTACTACTCGCGCGGCCCGTCCTCGCTGCTGCGCGAGGTGATGCGGCAGGGCAAGCACGACATCTGGCTCTGCGGCAAATTCACCTACGTCGCCGTCTCGCTGCTCGTCGGCGCGGGCGTCGTCTCCGCCGTCGACGTCGGCTTCTTCGGGCGCAGCAAGGTGGTCGAGGACGCCGTCCGCGACGGCAGTCTCACCATGTACGAGTATTCCAACGTCACGCTGACGCTGCGTCTGCGCGGCGGCGCGCAGGGCCTCCCCTTCGTGGCGGCACGGTCGTGGGGCGGCACCGACGGCTTCGAGTACTCCGGCGCGAAGCTCGTGCAGGACCCGTTCACGGAGAAGCCGATCACGCTGCTGCCCTCGCTCAACCCGGACGTGGCCCTGATCCACGCCCACCAGGCGGACGAGTTCGGCAACGCCCGCATCTTCGGCACCGGCATCGCACACCAGGAGGCGGCCATGGCCTCCAAGAAGGTAATCATCTCCGCCGAGGAGATCGTCAGCGCCGAGGAGATGAAGCGGAACCCGGGGGCCAACTCGATCCCCTACTACGTCGTCGACGCCGTCGTGGAGGCTCCTTTCGGGGCGTACCCCGGCATCATGGCGGGGATCTACAGCTCGGACGCCGCGCACATCCCGGAGCTCTACACCGCGCTCGCCAGCGACTCACTCGACGGGTACCTTGACAAGTGGGTGCACTCGGTCGGGTCGCACGAAGAGATGCTGGCCGAGCGCGTCGGCGTGCAACGCCTGCTGCAACTGCGTCGCGAAGAGATAATCACGGAAGGGTACCGAGCATGACCGCTGCCGCAGCATTCTCCGAGCGTGAACACATGGTCGTGAAGGTGGCCCGCGACATCGAGGACGGCGCCAACTACTGGGTGGCGGGTGGCGGAGGGCCGCTCTACGCCGTGCTGCTGGCGGACCGGCTCGGTTACGCGAAGGAGGCCCAGTACATCACCGAGGACGGCGTGATCGCGCCCGAGGCTGAACTGCCGTTTCAGGCGATGGGCTCGATGATGAGCAGCCGCGCCGGCTACCGCGCCGCGCACTGGGGCACGATGAACACCGCCGGCGACCACGCCCAGCTGGGCTACATGGACTACGGCATCCTCAACACCCTGCAGGTGGACCAGCACGGCAACATCAACTCCACCGTGCTGGGCAGCTACGAGGAGTGGACCCGTCGCTACGGCGGGCCGGGCGGCGCGCAGACGATCGCCGCCCAGTGCTGGCGCACGATCCTCATGACCGACCAGCAGAAGCGGAAGTTCGTCAACCGCGTCGACTTCATCTCCTCCCCGGGGTTCCTCGACGGCACCGAGGGCGCGCGAGAGCGTGCCGGGCTGCCGGCCGGCACCGGCCCGTGGCGCGTCTACACGCCGTGGGCGACCTACGACTACGAGGAGCGCAAGCTGCGCCTGATCGAGCGATCCCCGTGGGTGACCGTGGACGACATCCTGGAGGAGTGCGAGTGCAAGCCACTGCTGGCGCCTGAGATCGGGGTCAGTGAACCGCCGACCGACGAGGAACTCGGGGTCTATCGCACCGAGCTCGATGTCCGCGGCCAGACGATGGACCGCGGCACGTGGGTGATCAAGCAGGACGACGGCACGTACCAGCGTCAGGAGATGGGAGCATGACGGCAGCCCCCGCGCAGACAAGTACAGCTCGTAGCGCCGAGTTCCCCCACCTCTTCTCGCCGCTCAAGGTCGGCCCCGGCGAATTCAAGAATCGCGTCTACTCGCCGCCGCACGCACCGGGGTTCATGGGCTACGACTTTCTCCCCGGCGACCAGTTGATCGCCTACTGGGAGGCGAAGGCACGAGGCGGCACCGCCGCCATCTCCACCGGTGTCACGCCGGTGCACCCCAGCACCGGCATGCAGGTGGTGCCGTTCCGCAACCCCAACTTCGCCGATCGCTACAACCGCGCCGCCGAAGCGATGCACCGCCACGACGCGCTGTTCTTCGTACAGCCCTGGCACGGCGGCACCCAGGTTGGTGGCGTGGGCGGCCGCGCCTCGTGGGCGCCATCGGCAGTGGTCACGCCGCACAACTACGGCGTCCCGCACGTCATGACCCGCTCCGACATCGACGAGATCATCGAGGCCTGGCGCTTCGCCGGCCAGGAACTGGCGAAGACCGACGTCGACGGCATCGAGATCCACGGAGCGCACGGCTACCTGATCACGGAGTTCTCCTCCGGCTTCTTCAACCGCCGCGACGACGAGTACGGCGGGGACGAGGAGCGCCGCTCACGCTTCGTGCGCGAGATCATCGCCGCCGTCCGCTCCGAGGCCCGGGCCGACCAGATCGTCGGCATGCGCTTCAGCGCCGACGAGTTCGTGGACGAGGGGCTGACCGTCGAGGAGTCCCAGCGCCTGCTGAAGCGGCTGGCCGACACCGGCGACCTCGACTACCTCAATATCAGCGTCGGCAACTACCAGAGCATGGAGACGATCATCGCGCCGATGTACGTCCCCCTCAGCTCCTTCGTCTACGCCGCCGCCGCGATCAAGGAAGTGGTCGACATCCCGGTCTTCACCGTCGGCCGCATCAACGACCCGCAGCAGGCGGAGCAGATCATCGCCGGCGGCTACGCCGACGTGGTCTCCATGAACCGCGCCATCATCGCCGACCCGGACTGGGCCAATAAGGCGCTGACCGGCCGCTCCGACGAGATCCGCAA
Organism: Dehalococcoidia bacterium; assembly: GCA_030745285.1. GTDB lineage: Bacteria > Chloroflexota > Dehalococcoidia > UBA2979 > UBA2979 > SHYR01. The sequence continues at coordinate 10,869 of JASLOV010000026.1, forward strand.
GTGCATCGCCTGCAACGAGGCCTGCTGGGGTCGCGGTGAGATGGGCCTGCCGATCGGGATCGGCTGCGCCGTGAACCCCGACATCGGATTCGAAGAAGACATGATCCTCACCCCGGCGGAAACGAAGAAGACGGTGATGGTGATCGGCGGCGGGGTCGCCGGGCTGGAGGCCGCCCGCGTCGCCGCCGAGCGCGGCCACACCGTCTCCGTCTACGAGCGCGGCGATGAGCTGGGCGGCCAGGTCCTGACCGCCGGCAAAGCGTCGATGCGCATCGACTTCGCGGAGCCCGCCCGCTACTACACCGTCCAGATGGACCGCCTGGGCGTTGACGTGCACCTCGGCGAGGAAGTGACGATGGCGACGGTGGACGCGGCGAAGCCGGACGTCGTCGTGGTTGCGACCGGGTCCACGCCGATCATCCCGGACGACGTCCCCGGCGCGGACGGCCCGAACGTGACGGAAGTGCGGGCCGTGCTCGACGGCGAGGTCGAGGTGGGACACCGCGTGCTGCTCGCGGCCTCGGAGAACCACCAGGAGGGCCTGGCGACCGTCGAGTTCCTGCTGGACCGCGGCCACGAGGTGACGGTCGTGAGCAAGCGCGAGGCGCCCGGTCAGGAGATCGAGCACAACACCATCGTCATGCTCATGCCGCGCGTCGTGGAGAAGGGCGCCCAGCTGGAGCCGCTGACCTGGGTGCGCCGCATCGACGGCGACACCGTCACGCTCTACTCGCTGATCACCGGCGAGGACCGCAGCATCGAGGTCGACACGGTCGTCTTCGCCTGCGGCGGCGAATCTGACAACGCGATCTACCAGGCGCTCCAGGGGCGCGTGCCGGACGTGCAACTCGTCGGCGACGCGCTGGCGCCGCGGCGGATGTTGTACGCCACGCGCGACGGCAACCGCGTCGGTAAGGCGATCTAGGAGGCGTCATGCCAGAAGGCCAGTTCGACCGACTGTTCGAGCCGTTGCGCATCCGCGGTGTCGAGATCCCGAACCGCATCGTTGCCTCTGGCCTGGGCTGGACCTGGGCGGGGATGGACGCAGAGCAGACGCTGCCGCCAGCCGCGCTCGCGCAGTTCTGGGGGGCGCGGGCGGCCGGCGGGCTGGGGCTGATCGTCTCCGAGTCGCAGAGCGTTCACCCGACGAGCACACCGACGCCGCGGGTGATCGAGAATAGCTCCGACGCCGTGATCGAGCCGTACCGCGTGATCACCGCGGCCGTGCACGAGCACGGCACGAAGATCGTCGCGCAGCTCAATCACTACGGGCACCTCGGCGGCACCGGCTTCCACTTGTTGCCGCTCTGGGCGCCCTCCGCCGTTCGAGCACCGGCCGGCTCGCGCTTCGCGGCGGGCGGCGGCGTGCTGCCGCACGCCATGGACCAGGCGGACATCGACG
>JASLOV010000027.1 GCA_030745285.1 Dehalococcoidia bacterium
GGCGGCGTCGTCGTCGGGCTGCTCATGGTCGCCTCGGAACTGGCCTTCCTCGCTGCCGTCGGCATCACGCTCTCGACGTTCATGCACAACGTGCTCTTCGCCGTGCTGGTGCTGGTTGTCGGCATCCTCGTCTCCGGCGTCGCCCTCCAGTTCGTCGGGCTGACCTGGATGAGCACAACCGCGGTGATCAACGACCTGCCGGAGACGTTCCGCGGCGAGACCCCTGTCCGGGACGAGGTACGCGTGCTGATCGTCTTTGCCAGTCTCTCCGGTCTCGCGATCATCAGCTCCATCTGGCACTTCCGCTACAAGGACCTCTAACCCGTCGGCGCCGTCGCTGATCGATCTGAAGCTCGGCCGGAACAGCCATCCACAGTGTCCTGTCCGGCAAGCGGTGGGGCCTTCCGGTGCTGCACCTAACCGCCGGTGCCGAATATCCTAGAAGGACGGTCACGGCCCGCCTCGTGGACCGCGACCGATTCACGCGACATAAGCTGATCTGCGCTCGAACATGGGTGGACCGCGAGCGGTCGAGCCTCTCAGGGGAGAACGATGAGCGACGGATTCGACAGCGCACCCCCCTCGGACCAGGACGTCTACGACATCACCATCGTCGGCGCCGGCCCGACCGGCCTCTTCGCGGCCTTCTACGCCGGCCTGCGTGAGATGAAGACAAAGATCATCGAGGCGCTGCCGGAGCCGGGCGGCCAGCTGGCCGTGCTCTACCCGGAGAAGCTGATCTACGACGTTCCCGGCCACTCCAAGATCATGGCGAAGGACCTCGTCGCCGCACTGGTCGACCAGTGCGCCCTCTTTGAGCCGACCTACGTGTACGAGCAGCGCATCGACGATCTGCGGCAGATCGAGGTCCAGGGCGAGTCCGTCTGGGCCCTCCAGAACCACCACGAGATGCACTACTCCCGCACCGTCCTGATCGGGGGTGGCATCGGCGCCTTCGTCCCCAACCGGCTCGATGTCCCCGGCGCAGCGGAGTTCGAGAACCGCGGCCTGCACTACTTCGTGAAGGACAAGCGCCCGTTCCGCGGCAAGCGCATCCTGGTGGTCGGCGGCGGCGACACCGCGGTGGACTGGTGCCTCAACCTGCGTGACTGGGCCAGCGACATCACTCTGATCCACCGGCGCGACGGGTTCCGAGCGCACGAGGCCAGCCTGGCCGAGCTGCAAGCCAGCCCGATCGACGTCATGACGTTCTGGCAGCTTGAATCCGTCCGCGGCAACGGCGATGGTGAGCTGGCTCAGGTCACGATCCAGGAGAGCCGCAGCGGCGAGACTCGCGACCTTGATGTCGACGCGGTGCTGATCAACATCGGCTTCAAGGCCGCGCTGGGCCCGATCACGGACTGGGGCCTCGAGCTCGCGGACAAGCGGCACATCCGTGTCGACGGCTTCATGGAGACGAACCTCCCCGGCATCTTCGCCGCCGGCGACATCGCCGCCGTCGAGGGGTCGGAGCCGCTGAACCTCATCGTCACCGGCTTCGCGCAGGCCGCGATCGCGGCCAACGCCGCCCGTCAGCGCGTCGACCCGAAGGCCCGGCTCTTCCCCGGCCACTCCAGCGAGCTGCGCCTCTAGCCTGCCCGCCGCGGCTGGCGCCCGAGCCGGCCATCCCTGATACCCCGCTGTCTCCGTCTGACCCGGCCCGCAGGCGGAGGCGCTACGCTACGCCACAAGCACGCGCACACTCCGGGAGCGACCGATGGCACGACTACCCAACCTCACCAGCCGCGATGACGTGCCGGAAGAGCTGCTCGAGGCCTACGACCGTGTGACGGAGCTGCGTAACGGCGCCGTCTCCGGTCCCTACGGCATCCTCCTGCACAGCCCGGAGGTCGCGATGCGCGGAGCCGCGCTCAGCAGCTACGTTCGCTTCCAGTCCGCGCTGGAACCGTACCAGCGCGAGATCGCGATCATGACTGTCGCCCGCCACCTGGACGCCGCCGTGATGTGGGCGGGCCACATCATGCTCGGCCGCCAGGCCGGGGTGCGCGAAGAGGTGATCAACGCCATCGCTCACCACGGCGACATCGACTCGCTCAACGTCGAGGAAGCGGAGACCGTCCGCTACGTGCGCGAGCTGTTCGAGACCAATCGCATCTCCGACCAGACGTTCGCCGCTCTCCACTCCCGGGTCGGCGACCAGGGCATCGTCGATCTCACCGCGCTCGTCGGCTACTACGGCTTCGTCGGCGCGGTGCTCAACGGCTTCGAGATTGACGCCCCCGAGGGCGCGCCGCGCCTGCCCTGACCGCAGCCCAGCGAGGCCGCATCTGACTTCTCTGGGGCGGGCGGCCGGGCCCCTACCCGACGATGCCTCACCTACCGAGTGTTGAGGACCGTCACACCGCCACGGGCAGGACTGGGGGGCTGTCATGCCGTCGAGGCATTCGCTTCACCGCGAGGGCGTCCGCGACCCCTTCGACCGGCTCGACCTTCCGCGGCAACCTGCATCGATGCACCCTCCGGTACCGCTAACCTTGCCGTGAACGTTATAGTGTGATCCGACGGCCGAACCGTACTCGCCGCTGCGTGTCGCGTGCCATGCTCGGCAGAGGTGAACGTAGCTTGACGACGGCACTCCGATGACGACCGCAGAGCCGCCAGCCAATCGCCGGTCGTCGGACGAGCGCGCCTACAACCTGGCTGCCCGAGTCTTCGATGCTGAACCCGCACGCCCCACGAACGGCGCGAGCGGCGCCGGCAGGGCCAGCGGGGACTCAAACGACGCGAACGGCGCCGGCGGGCCTTCGAATGGCGCGTCGAACGGGAACGAAGCCCGCCGCTACAACCTGGCGGAGCGTGTGCACGGCGACGGCATTCACGTCCGCCACGAGGACGCGTCACCCTCACCGACGCCCGGCCGCCCCGAAGCACCGGCGAACGGCAACGGCGCAAGCTCGTACAACCTCGCCGAACGCGTGTACGGCAGCCACACGAACGGAAACGGCGGTGGCGGCGCCGTCGCAATGGCGATCGCGCAGCCGGCGATGGCGCCACCCCCCGGGCGTGGCGCGCCGCCGGCCGCAGCACCGTTCGTCGGTGACGCCCCCAGCGGCCCCTTCTTCGGCCGCACCTTCGAATCACTGAAAGTCCCGTCGTTCCGCTGGTACTTCATCGCCCAGTTCGGCACCTGGGGCGCGATGAACATGCAGATGGTCGTCAACGGCTACCTGGTCTTCGTCCTCACCGGCTCCTTCGCCGCTCTCGGCCTCTCGGCGCTCGCCCGCTCCCTGCCCGGCATCGTCCTGGCGCTGGTCGGCGGCGTGCTGGCGGACCGCATGCCGAAGAAGTACCTGATCCAGGCCGGCCAGGCCGTGAGCGCGTTCGTCGCACTGTGGGTCGCGATCATGCTCGTCTTCGGCTGGCTGCGCTTCGAGCACCTGCTGGTCAGCTCGCTGCTCCAGGGGGCGGCGATGTCGCTGATGATGCCGGCCCGCCAGTCGATGTTGCCGGGACTCGTCGGCATCTCGCGTATCCAGAACGCACAGGCGCTCGGCATGGGCGTGATGAACCTGATGCGAATGATCGGCCCCGCGGTCGGCGGCCTCATGCTGGCCACCACCGGCGCACAGTGGGTCTACTCCCTGATGGCCGGCCTCTACGCCTTCGCGGTACTGATGTACGTCAGGGTCCCGCACGTCGAACAGATGCCGGCCGGCCCGGACGGTGTCGGCGGAGGACGCCGCCGCATCCCCGGCACCCCCTGGCGCGACGTCATCGAAGGCGTGCAGTACGTCGCCCGCGAGCGCACGATCGGTATGTTGCTGGCTGTCAACCTCGTGATCGTG
>JASLOV010000028.1 GCA_030745285.1 Dehalococcoidia bacterium
GGTGAAGGTCAGTGCGCCCTCCTGACCGGGGGAGTTCGTCGATGGTACCGGATCGACCTCGCCATGCCCCCGGCCCTCATCCCGGCGCGCATCAGGACACCGGCGCTGCCTTCACGAGAGCGGTCGCTTGGCCGGTATCCCCGGCCGCCGCGGGTAACGGTCAGCCAGCTCGCCGCTGCGCCGCACGATCAGCACCTGCTGCCGCGGCGCTCCCGCCGGCAACGAGAGGGGCAGCGAGGGCTCCGCCGTGCCGCCGAGTGCCGCGATCGCAACCGCTGCCTCCACCAGCTCCGCCTCCGCCCGGCTGCCCTTCGGCGCGGCCAGCACGCCGCCCCGGCGCAGCAACGGCAACGCGTACTCGACCAGCACCGGCATCGGCGCGACCGCACGGGCGACGGCAACATCGAAGCTCGCCCGCAGCGTTTCGTCGCGGCCCGCCTCCTCCGCCCGCGCCTGCACCACCCGCACGTCGCCCAGCCCCAGCGACTCGCAGGTGTGCTCCAGGAAGCGGCAGCGCTTCGCGTTCGACTCCACGAGCGTGACCGCCAGCGAGTCGTCGAGCAGGCGCATCGGCAGCGCCGGAAAGCCGGCGCCGGCCCCGATGTCGACGACGGCGATTCCCGGGCCACCGTCGAAACCGCCGGCCGGGCCGGCCTCGGAGCCCCCGGCCGGGCCGTCATCGTGCAGCACCCCCGCCCCTCGCAGCGCCGCGAGCAGGGCCAGCGACTCGCCGAAGTGGCGGCGTTGCACTTCTGCCGCGTCGGTCACGGAGGTGAGGCCGGCCCACGGCGTCCACTCCAGCACGAGCGCGAGGTACTGCCCAAATCGAGCACGCACGTCCGCGTCCAGCACCAGACCGAGGCGTGACGCTTCGGCGTCGAGTGACGCCAGCACATCGGGATCATCGCGAACATCGGGTGCAGGCTCGCTGCTCATACCGCATTCTGCCGCGATCTCACCGCGCGTGCGCCATCAATCCCCGGCCGCGAATGTTGACAGGTAAGGCCTGCGATCTCAGACTGAACTTCCGGTCAACGACCGCATGCGATCCCCACCCACGAAGACACTCAGGAACAAACGACCCGAAGTCCCGGACTGGAGGGCTTCCACTATGGCCGAGTCTGTCAGCACCACTGAGGCGGGGACCCACTTCCTCAGCAGCCTTGACCCCGACAAGGCGCGCGACGAACGCCCCGCGGTGGAGCGCTTCATCGAGTGGGTCGGCCCCGACAGCCTGATGGCCGACCTCCAGGGCGACCGCGTCGCCGAGTACGCCCGCGACGAAGACGGCGACGGCACGGCGCTGGAGCCGGTCCGCGCCTTTCTCGCCTACAGCGCGCGCATGGCATTCACCGAGATCGATCTCGTCCCCCAGCTCCACCTCGGCGGCACGACCGCAGGCCTCAGCCTGGACTCGCCCGACGCCTACCGCGTCACGATCGAGGGACTGGCCGCGCTGGAGCAGCAGGTCGAAGAACTGAAGAACCGCCGGCCGGACATCGCCGGCGCGCTGCGCGCCGCGATGGAGGACAAGGACTTCCGCGAGAACGCGCCGCTGGACGCGGCCCGCGACGAGCAGGCCCACCTCGAAGCCCGCATCCGCGAGATCGAGGACCAGCTCCGCCGCGCCGTGATCATCGATGAAGACTCGAAGGCCGGGCTCGCCAACGTCGGCTCGACCGTCCGGGTGCGCAACCTCGAGCTGGAGCGGGAGCAGACCTTCCACCTCGTCAGCTCCTCCGAGGTGGACGCCGCCAGCGGCAAGATCTCGATCGAGTCGCCCGTCGGCTCGGCCGTGATCAACCACGGCCCCGGCGACGAAGTGACGGTGAACGCGCCCTCGGGGGCGCTGCGACTGAAGGTGCTCGAAGTCGTCGGCTAGCTCGACGAGGCCACCGCCGCCGCGCCTACACTCCGTGCCTATACTGGTAGTCCGCCTACCCGCGGACCCACCACGTCCGCTACGGCCATGACCGACGACCCTCGCGATCAGCGTGAGCAGCCCGCGTACCCCCGGCCCGGCCTCTTCGCGCGTGCTCTCTCGCGGAGACGCTTCCTCGGCTTCGTCGCCGGCGGGGCGCTGCTCGCGGTCGCCGGAAAGCGCACGCTCGGCCTGCTCGGCGGCTGGCGCTTCAACACCGTCGAACGCCCCGTCCCCGAGTTCGATCCGGCCACCTACCGGCTGGTCGTGGACGGGCTCGTCGAGCGCCCGTTCACGCTCACCTACGACGAGCTGCGCGCGCTGCCACCGGTGCGGCAGGTCTCCGACTTCCACTGCGTGGAGGGCTGGGGCGTCGACGACGTACGGTGGGACGGCGTGCGCCTGCAGGCGATCATGGAGCAAGCGCGCCCGACGGCGGAGGCGAGGTTCCTCACCTTCCACTCGCTGGGCGGGATCTACCGCGACTCCCTGAGCATGCGGCAGGCGATGTTCGGCGACACCCTGATCGCGTACGACATGGACGGCGAACCACTCTCTCGCTCGCACGGCCTGCCGCTGCGGCTGATGATGCCCCAGATGTACGACTACAAGGGCCCGAAGTGGCTCACCCGCATCGAGTTCCGTTCCGTCCGCGACCACGGCTTCTGGGAACAGCGCGGCTGGGCCGTCAACGCCTGGATCAAGATCTGACCGCGCCCTCCCCGACCCCCTCGAGCGCCGGCCCGACGATGGGCCCCTTCGTCCCGCGCTTCACGAGGCAGGCGCGCGCACTCCACTGGTCGCTGGCTGCGCCCGTGCTGTTGCTGCTGCTGACCGGCCTCACCAACTTCGCCCCGGAGCTGAAGGCGGTGCGGGCGGGCGACGTGCGGCTCTTCGCCTGGCTGCACGTCGTGCTCGGCTTCGCCACGCTCGCCGCCGCCCGCGCCGTCTACCTGCCGCTGCTGCTACAGCGCGCACTGCGCGATGACCTGCGTGAGCTCATGGATGTCCGAAGGCGCGACTACCTCTGGCTCCAGCACATTGGGCTGCGTGCGACCGGGGCGCCGTCGCGGCCACCGTCCGTCGGCAAGTTCAACGCCGGGCAGAAGCTCAACACGCTCGCCACGATGCTCCTGCTCGCCGTGCTGCTCGCCACCGGCGCCGTGCTCGGCATCAACTACTTCACGAAGCGCATCTTCGACGTCGGCCTCGTCGAGACGCTCTTCACCTGGCACACGGCGCTTTCGCTGCTGGCCGTCCCGCTGATCCTCGGCCACCTCTACCTCGCGCTGCTGCACCCTTCCACGCGCGAGTCGCTGCGCGGGGTCACCCGCGGCGCCGTCCGCCGTGACTGGGCGGAACGTCACCACGACGCCTGGGCCCCCGATGCCCCGGCACCGGCGGCCGGGGCCCCGCCGCCCGAGAGGACGCCGCCCGGGTCACGGAAGGATAGTCCGAAGCGGCCGCATTGATTCCAGCCCCGGCCCGGTGAGACCCTCGGCAGCCAGGGAGGGCGGCGTGACGGCGAGCATCGACCCCGGCGGCGACTCCCACGGCCCCGCGATCTCGGTCACTGGCCTCCGAAAGTCCTACGGCTCGCTCGAAGCCGTCGGCGGCATCGACCTCACCGTCCAGCGCGGCGAGGTCTTCGCCCTGCTCGGCCCGAACGGCGCAGGCAAGACCACCACCGTCGAGATCCTCGAGGGGCACCGCGAGCGCGACGGCGGCGAGGTCAACGTGCTCGGCCACGACCCGGAGCACGGGGGACGCGCCTTCCGCCAGCAGATCGGCATCGTGCTCCAGGAGACCGGCGTCGAGCCCTACCTCAGCGTGGAGGAGACCGTCGCCCTCTTCCGCGGCTACTACCCTGACCCGCTGCCGCTCGAAGAGGTGCTGGAGGTCGTCGGCCTCACCGAGCAGCGAGCCACGCGCGTGCGCCGCCTCTCCGGCGGCCAGCAGCGCCGGCTCGATGTCGCGGTCGGGCTCTGCGGCAACCCGGAGCTGCTCTTCCTCGACGAGCCGACCACCGGCTTCGACCCTTCCGCGCGCCGCGACGCCTGGGAAGTGGTGCGGAACCTCAGTTCACTCGGAACGACCGTGCTGCTCACCACCCACTACATGGACGAAGCGGAGTCCCTCGCCGGCCGTGTCGCCATCCTCGCGCGCGGTAGGATCGTGGCGGAGGGCCGTCCCGACGAGCTGATACAGGGCGACGAGGTAGTCACCATCAGCTTCCGGTCGCCGGGCCGGCACGCCACTCTGCTCGATGGCATCACGAACGCCGCCACGTCAGACGGCGCCGTCACGATCCATACCACCACGGCGACGGCGACGCTGTTTGAACTCACCCGTCGTGCGACCGAGCGGGGCGTCGAACTGGAAGGTCTCACGGTCACCCGCCCGACGCTGGAGGACGCCTACCTCGCGCTCACGGCCGCCGAAGGCACCGAGAGCGCCGAGACGAGCGAAGGCGGCGAGAGCGCAGGCGGCACTGCGAGTGGCTCACGGTGAACGCCCTCGCGCTCGCGCTGCGGCAGGTGCGATACGAGAATCGCGCCTTCTGGCGCAACCCCGCCGCCGCCTTCTTCACCTTCGTCTTCCCGCTGATCTTCCTCGTGATCTTCAACCTGCTCTTCGGCAACGACGAACTGGAAGTACCGGGCGGGACGACGAACGTCTCCACGTTCTACGTCGCCGGAATCACGGCGCTCTCGGTCGTCTACACCGGCTACACCGGCCTCGCCATGCTCGTCACGCTCGCGCGCGACCAGGGCCTGCTGAAGCGGGTGAGGGGTACGCCGCTCCCGCCCTGGGCCTTCCTCACCGGCAAGCTCGTGCATATGACGCTGACGATGGTGCTGCTGGTCGCCCTCGTCGTGGCGATGGGGGCGATCTTCTACGACGTCGATGTACCGACGAAGACGATGCCGGCCTTCGTCATCGCCCTCGTCGTGGGCGCGGCCGCCTTCTCGAGTCTCGGCCTGGCGGTCACTGCGGCGATCCCGAATGCCGACGCCTCGCCCGCGATCGTACAGGCGTCGAGCCTGCCGCTGCTGTTCATCTCGGACGTCTTCATCCCCGCCGGGCAGGCGCCCGACTGGCTCGCCGCAATCGCCGACTTCTTCCCGATCAAGCACCTGTCCGAGGCGCTACAGACCGCGTTCAACCCGTTCGAGAGCGGCTACGGCTTCGAGCCGCTGCACCTCGGCGTAATGGCGGCGTGGGGTGTCGCCGGCCTGCTGCTGTCGCTGCGCTACTTCAGCTGGGAGCCTCGACGCTAGCCGCCTGCCGTCAGGCCAGCACGAGCCGGTCGACCGCCATCGAGACGAACAGCACGCCCAGGTAGACGATCGAGTAGCGGAACAGCCGCTGCGCGCCGGCGATGCCGTCCGACGACCGCAGCCGGGTCGCCAGCGCGAGGAACACTCCGCCGCCGACGAGAGCCACCGCCACGTAGATCGCGCCGAGGTCCGCGGCCGCGCCGAATATCACCGTGACCGGCACCAGCAGCCAGCTGTAGAGCAGGATCTGGC
>JASLOV010000029.1 GCA_030745285.1 Dehalococcoidia bacterium
AGCTCCATGGCGGGGTGCGTGAGGAGAGCCGCTTAGATGGCAACCAGCACGACCAGTCGTGGCGGCGGCAGCCGCGTCCAGTACCATTGCTCGTTCTGTGGGAAGAACCAGGATCAGGTCAAGCGCCTGATCGCGGGCCCCGGCGCGGTCTACATCTGCGACGAGTGCGTCGAGCTCTGCCAGGAGATCATCAACGAGGAGGCCCAGGGCGGTCGCACGGCGACCCAGTCCGAGGGCGCCTCGATCAAGACCCCGCAGGAGATCGTGCGCCAGCTCGGCGAGTACATCGTCGGCCAGGACCGCACGAAGCGCGTCCTCGCCGTCGCCGTCTACAACCACTACAAGCGGATCGAGGCGCCGGTACAGGCCGACGTCGAGCTCGAGAAGTCGAACATTCTGCTGATCGGCTCCACCGGTGTCGGCAAGACCGCTTTCGCGCGTACGCTGGCACGCATCCTCGATGTGCCCTTCTCGATCGCCGACGCGACGGCGCTGACGGAGGCCGGCTACGTCGGGGAGGATGTCGAGAACATTCTGTTGCACCTGATCCAGGCGGCCGACTTCGATATCCAGAAGGCCGAGCATGGCATCATCTACATCGACGAGATCGACAAGATCGCGCGCAAGACGGACAACCCGTCGATCACCCGCGATGTCTCCGGCGAGGGCGTGCAGCAGGCCCTGCTCAAGATCATCGAGGGCTCGACCGCCAGTGTGCCGCCGCAGGGCGGCCGCAAGCACCCGCACCAGGACTTCATCCAGATCGACACGACGAACATCCTCTTCATCGTCGGTGGCGCCTTCGAGGGGCTTGACGCGCTCGTCTCCAAGCGCAGCGGCGTCGGCATGCGCACGCTCGGCTTCAACCGCGCCCGCGACATGACGGCGCACGAACTCGAGGCCGCTCGCGCCGAGGTGCTGTGCGAGACGAGCCACGACGACCTGCTGCAGTTCGGCCTGATCCCGGAGTTTGTCGGCCGGCTGCCGGTGCTTTCCGTGCTCGAGCCGCTCGACGTGGAGATGATGACCGCAATCCTCACCCAGCCGCGCAACGCCGTCGCCCGCCAGTTCCAGCGCCTCTTCGCGCTCGACGACGTCGAGTTGACGTTCACCGACGACGCACTGGTCTCGATCGCCGAGCAGGCGCTGAAGCTGAAGACCGGCGCGCGCGGCCTTCGCACCGTGGTCGAGGAGCTGCTGCTGGACGTGATGTACGAAGCGCCGAACCGTCCCGACCTCGTCAAGTGCGTCGTCTCCGGCGAGACCGTGAAGTCCCGCAGACGTCCGCTGCTGGTGACCGAGTCAGGCGAGGAAATCGAGCCCGGCGACGATCTCGAAGAGGAAGACGTCCAGGAGTCGGCCTGAGTCCTGCGTTCCGCCGCTGCGGGGCCGCCGGGCCTCGCCACTGCTATCCTGCGCCAATGACGACCACCAGCGGCCGCACCCGCCGTCCGAAGCGCCTCCGGCTCGACCAGCTACTGGTCGACCGCGGACTGGCCTCGACCCGCGAGCGGGCGCGGGCGCTGATCCTCGCTCGCGACGTGCGGGTCGATGGCGACCTGGCCCTGCGAGCTGCGGAACCGGTCGCGCTCGAGGCCGAGCTGAGCGTGCAGGCGCCTCCGCGCTACGTCAGTCGCGGCGGGTTGAAGCTCGAACATGCGCTCGATCATGTGGGCGAGCGCGGCGGCGTCTCCATCGAGGGGGCGCGCTGCCTGGACATCGGTTCCTCCACCGGCGGATTCACAGATTGCCTGCTCCAGCACGGCGCTGCCCACGTCACCGCCGTCGACGTCGATTACGGGGGGCTGGCGACGCGGCTACGCGACGACCCGCGGGTCGCGGTGCGGGAACGCACCAACGCACGCTTCCTCGAGCCGCTCGATGCCGCCGTCGATGTGATCACGCTCGATGTCGCCTTCATCTCGCTGACCACGGTGCTGCGGGCCGTGCTGCGCAGCCTGCGGCCGGGCGGAGACGTGCTGGCGCTGGTCAAGCCACAGTTCGAGGCTGCTCGGGGGCAGGTCCAGCGCGGCGGTGTCGTCCATGACCCGGCCGTCCATGCGGCCACCGTCGCCCGCGTCGCCCTGTGGGCGATCGAGCGCGGTATGCGCGTGCGCGGGGTGATCCGTTCGCCGCTGGTCGGGCCGGCCGGCAACCGTGAGTTCTTCCTCTGGCTGCGGCGGGGCTAGCCGCTGATGGAGCGCGTCGGCATCTGCTACCACCCCGGCCTCGAGGGCGCGCACGCCCTCGCCGAGCGGCTGGCGGCGCGAGCGAGCGAGCGGGGCGTCGATGTCTGGCTGGCCGCGCTCTCGTGGGAAGAGGTCGCGCGGGAACTGGCGGAGCAGACTCCCGGCTCGGATGCGCTGATCTGCGTCGGCGGTGACGGTACAGTGCTGCACGCTTCCGAGGTTGCCGCGCAGGCCGGCACTCCCCTCTTCGGCGTGCGCATCGGCCGCCTCGGGTTCCTCTGCGAGGTGACCGAAGCGGAGGCGGAGCCGGCGATCGACAGCGTGCTCTCCGGCGAGGCGCGCAGAGAGCGGCGCTCGATGGTGCAGGCGCGGCTGAACAAGGACGAGCCGGTGCACGCGCTGAACGACGTCGTGATCGGGCGGCGCGGCGTCGGGCACACCATCTCCGTCGGTGCACGCATCAACGGCGAACTGGTTGCGGAGTACCGCGGCGACGCGGTGATCGTGGCGACGGCGACGGGATCGACCGGCTACGCGCTCTCGGTCGGCGGGCCGATCCTGCACCCGTCGTCGGCCGACATGGTGCTGATCCCCGTCGCGCCGCATCTCTCGCGGGCGAACGCGCTCGTGCTGCCCGCCGCCGCCGCCGTCGAGCTCGAGGTGGCGCGAGGCTTCGAGGCGGTCATGACCGTGGACGGGCAGGTGGAACAGCCGGTGCCGGACGGCGCCGTCGTGCATGTCTCGCGTTCGCCGCGCTCGGTCGACTTCCTGCGGCTGGGCGAGCAGGACGGCTTCTACTCGCATCTCGCTCTCCGCCTCGGCTGGCTTCGTCCCGATCACGTGCTTGGTGCAGGCGAAGGCGGAGCCGGGGCGGCCCCGTGAGCCAGCCATGAGCGATGTCCTGGAGCCGGTGATCCCGGTACCTGAGCTCGTGGAGTCTGTTCCGCGGCTGAGCACTCATCTCTTCGACGTGGTCACGGACACGCTGCGCTACCCGGACGGGCACGCCATCGAGCGCACCGTCGTCGAGCACCCGGGCGCCGTCGCCATCGTGCCCGTCGACCAGCAGGGCCGCTGGCTGCTGGTGCGCCAGTACCGCCACGCCGCGCGCAGCGTGCTGCTGGAGGTGCCGGCCGGCACGAGGGAGGCGGGCGAGCCGCCGGAGGTGACGGCCGCGCGCGAATTGCGCGAGGAGACCGGATTCGCGGCGGACTCGGTCACGGCACTCGGCGGCGCGTGGGCGGCGCCCGGCTTCGCGAACGAGTACATGCACTACTTCCTCGCCACCGGCCTGCGCCACGACCCCCTGCCCCAGGATGAGGACGAGAACATCGGTGACCCGGTCGCGATGACGTTTGACGAGGTGCTGGTGGCGATTGACGACGGCCGCATCGAGGACGCCAAGACGATCGTCGCCGCGATGCTGTGGCTGCGAAGCCAGACCGGGCGTGAGTGAAGTCCCGGGACGCCTGCGGGACGTCTGCGGGACGTCTGCGGGACGCCTGGCACTTGACCGTGGGCGGCGGGCGGCGAATAGTCGCGCGAGTGCCCACAGGTTCAGGAAGTACGGCCAGCGAGGGTAGGGTAGTGGCGGAGACGATCCAGCACGACGTGGTGATCATCGGGGGTGGTGGCGCTGGCCTCCGCGCCGTGATCGCCGCGGCCGAAGCCCACCCCGACCTCGACATTGCGATGGTCTCCAAGGTCTACCCGATGCGTAGCCACACGGTCTCCGCCGAGGGTGGCGCAGCCGGCGTGATCAAGGACAACGACAGCAAAGAAAACCACATCCACGACACCATCTCCGGCGCCGACTGGCTGGCCGATCAGGACGCCGTCGAGTACTTCGTCGATGAGGCCCCGAAAGAGCTGACACTGCTTGAGCACTGGGGCTGTCCGTGGAGCCGGGAGCCGGACGGCAGCGTTGCGGTGCGCCCCTTCGGCGGCATGCTGATCGAGCGCACGTGGTTCGCCGCCGACAAGACCGGCTTCCACATGTTGCACGCGCTCTTCCAGACCTCGCTGAAGTACACGCAGGTCACCCGCTACGACGAGTGGTTCGCGACGCGGCTGCTGGTCGAAAACGGCCGCTGCCAGGGGCTGACGGCGATCGAATTGCGAACCGGCCAGGTGCGGACGATTCTGGCGAAGGCCGTGATCATGTGCACCGGCGGCGGTGGACGCATCTTCCCCTTCACCACCAACGCCGCCATCAAGACCGGCGACGGTATGGGCATGGCCTACCTCGCCGGCGTGCCGCTCAAGGACATGGAGTTCGTCCAGTACCACCCCACCGGTTTGCCCGGCTCCGGCATCCTCATCACCGAGGCCGCCCGCGGCGAAGGCGGCATCCTGCTCAACAACAAGGGCGAGCGCTACCTGGAGGCCTACAACCTCGGCACGCCGCTCGATGTGGACGACCCCGAGCACCCGGTGAAGCGCAGCATGGAGCTCGGTCCGCGCGACCGGCTCTCGCAGGCCTTCATGCACGAGCAGGACCAGGGCAACGTCTTCGACAGCGAGTTCGGCACGTACGTTCAGCTCGACGTCCGCCACCTCGGCGAGAAGGAGATCAACCGCAAGATCCCCTTCGTGCGCGAGCTGGCGAAGAACTACGGTGGCGTCGACCCCGTGAACGAGCCGATCCCGGTGCGCCCCGTCGTGCACTACATGATGGGCGGCGTGGCCACCGACATCAGCGCCGCCACCGAGCTGCCCGGTCTCTGGGCGGCGGGCGAGACGGCCTGCGTCAGCCTGAACGGCGCCAACCGCCTCGGCTCCAACTCGCTCACGGAACTGCTCGTCTTCGGCGCGCGTGCCGGCGAGGGCGCCGCGGAGTGGGCGCGCGAGCACCCCGACTTCGACACGGCCGCGCTCGAGGCTCAGGCGGAGGCGGAGCAGAGGCGCATCGCCGACAACTTCATCAACAAGCAGGATGGCACCGAGCGCATCTCCACGATCCGCACCGAGCTGCAGACCGCGATGGAGTCCGGCGCCGGCATCTACCGCACGGAGCAGTCGCTGCAGGCGACGGCGGACAAGATTGCCGAACTGAAGGAGCGCTTCAAGAACGTCGGGCTGGACGACCACAGCCTCAGCTTCAACACGGAGCTCACCTCTGCCCTCGAGCTGGAGTTCATGCTCGAGATCGCGGAGTCGCTGGCGCACTCGGCATTGCAGCGTACGGAGTCGCGCGGCTCACACCAGCGCACCGACTACGAAGCGCGCGACGATGCGAACTTCCTGCGCCACTCGCTCGCCCGCTACAACGCCGGCGGCGCGCCGGCGATCGACTACCAGGACGTTGTGATCACCAACTGGCCGCCGGCCGAGCGCGTCTACGGCGCCGAGGAGACGGTCGTGAAGACGGACGACGTCTGATGGCAGACACCATCACGATCGAGGTCTTCCGTTACCGCCCCGAGGACGGTGCCGAACCGGTCTACGACACCTTCGACGTGCCGCTGCGGCAGGAGTGGCGCGTGCTCGACGCACTCAACCACGTCAAGGACGAGGTCGACGGCTCGCTAACCTTCCGCTGGTCGTGCCGCATGGGCGTCTGCGGCTCCTGCGGGATGATGGTGAACGGTGTGCCGAAACTCACCTGCTCCGCCTTCCTGCGCGACTTCGCTCCCGGCCCGATCCGCATCGACCCGCTGGACGGCTTCCCGGTGGAGCGCGACCTCGTCACCGTGCTCGACGACTTTATGGGAAAGCTCAGCGCGGTCACGCCGTGGATGGTGCACAAGGACGAGCGTTCGGTGGAGCAGGGCGAGTATCGCCAGTCTCCGGCGGAGCTGGCCCAGTTCAAGCAGTACAGCATGTGCATCAACTGCACGCTCTGCTACGCCGCCTGCCCGGTCTACACGCACGAGGACGACTTCCTGGGGCCGGCCGTGCTCGCGCTGGCGCAGCGCTACAACCTTGACTCCCGCGACGACGGCAACGAGCAGCGCTACCCTCTGATCTGGTCGGACAGCGGTATCTGGGACTGCACCTTCGTCGGTGAGTGCAGCGTTGTCTGTCCCAAGCATGTCGACCCGTCCGCGGCGATTCAGCAGGCGAAGGTGCAAAGCGCGCAGTCGTTCTTCGCCTCCTTCCTGCCGTTCGGCAAGCGGTAAGGGAGCTTCCGATGGCGAATCCGCTCCCTCGGCGTCACTCCAACCTCTGGTGGCTGAAGCGACGCCCCTACTTCATCTTCTTCCTCCGCGAGTGGTCGTCGCTCTTCATCGCCGGCTATGCGGTGCTGCTGCTGATCCTCACCTCGAAGGTGCTCGACGGCGAGGCGGCGTACAACTCGTACGTCAACGACGTGCTGGAGTCGCCGCTGCTGATCGGCTTCCACGTCGTGGCGCTGCTGTTCGCCGTGCTGCACACGGTGACGTGGTTCGGCGCGGTGCCGAAGGGACTGGCGCTCCGGCGCGGAGAAGACCCGGTGCCGCCCTCGTTGATCATCGGGGGCAGCTATGCCGCGTGGGCAGTGGTGACCATCGTCGTCGCCGCCGTGTTCCTGCTGGACTGAGGAGGGCGAGCGGTGCGCTACTCATCGGAGCCGATCTTCTGGGTGCTGTTCTCCGCCGGCGGCGTGGTCACGGCCTTCCTGCTGCCGGTGCTGATCGTCATGACCGGCTTCGTCCTGCCGGCCGATGAGGTGACGTTCACCCACCTGGACGATGTCTTCGGCAACGTGCTCGTGCGCCTGGTGATCTTCGCCACGGTCTCGCTCTCCTTCATGCACTGGGCGAACCGCTTCCGCCACACGCTGAACGATATGGGCATGGCGAAGTCGCTCTTCCCGCTGGTCAGCGTGCTCTCCTACATCGCAGCCGGGGCCGGTACGGTCTGGGCTGCCGTGGTCGTGCTCAACTAGTCGTCGGGGCCGAACCTGCGCGTTAAGGTAATTCAATGCTGAGTACGCCATGACCCGCTGGATCCGCAACGTGCTGTGGGCGGCCTCGTGGCCCTTCTGGATCCTGATGCGCGCGTTCGTCGGGCTCTTCACCAGCGGCGCCGGGATCGCACGCTCTCCCGGCGACCAGCCGAACGAGCGGTGGCGGCACTGGGTCCGCGTCGGCGGCGTCCTTGCGACCTCGATGATCGCCGTCGTGTGGGTGACCCTCGCCTTGCTGGCCGGCGAGACCGGCATCGAGAAGGGCTCCGGAACGTTCGTCGTGGAACGACGCGCGAGCCCGCCGTTCAGTCGCATGGTGGTCACGAACGACCAGTTCGTGATCGTCGTCATCGACCCGGACGCAGAGCCACTGGTGATCGTCACGATGGACGACAACCTGATGCCGCTCGTACGCTCGCGCGTCTCGAACGACACGCTCGTGATCGACTCGACCGAGCCGATCAACCGTACGCTCGGCACGGTGATCCGCGTCCATGCCCAGTCGCTCGAGCGGCTCCTCGTTAGCGGCGGTTCGATCGTGCAGGTGCGCGGCGTCGATGCCGATAAATTCGAGGTCGATGCGAGGCGCGGCAGCGACGTGGAAGTCGATGGCGTCGCCGAGCGCGTCGTGATCCGCTCCGAATCATCGCGGGTGGAGACCTGGCTGCTGCTGGCGCCGAAGGCACAGGTCGATGTCCACGGCCACTCGACGATCAACGTCTACGCCGGGTCGGAGATATCCGGCGTGGCGTCCGGCGATGCAGAGGTGCGCGTCTCCGGCGGAGCCACCCTGGCGCGTATCTCGATGCAGGACGGCGCCGTTGCCTGCAGCGCCGGCGATCTGGCCCCGGGCGTCGCCTTCAGTTGCCGATATTGAGCTGCGGCCGCTGAGCTTCGGCGACCGAGAGTCCTCGCCGAGCTGCAGTCGTGCCACGAGCGCAGCCACTGGTCGGTCCAACGTCGTCCCGGCATGTGAGCGATGAAGGGCTACCCATGAAGTTCGGATTGAATCGCTTCAACTTCCGGACGCTCGAGGACTTCGCCGAAGACGTGCGGATGGCCGAAGAGCTGGGCTGGGACCACTGCTTCACCCTTGACTCTCAACTCGCACTGAACGACCCATACGTGATGCTCACCTATGCCGCGCACCAGACCAGCCGCGTCGGCCTGGGCACGCTGCTCACGAACCCTGTCACGCGCCATCCGACCGTGACGGCGTCCTCGTTCGCGACCCTCGACGAGCTTTCCGGAGGGCGGGCGCTCTGCGTGATCGGCATCGGCGACACCGCCGTCGAGCACTCCGGGTTGCGGCCGGCGACGGTGCGCAAGCTCGAAGAGGCGACGGTGATGATGCGCGCGCTGCTCGCGGGCGAAGCGGTCGAGGTCGACTGGCCCGAGCCGGCGCGGCTGCGGCACGCCCGCCCGGTGCCCGTCTGGATCGCCGCCGCCGGGCCAAAGACCCTGCGCATGGCCGGGCGCTCCGCCGACGGCGTGCTGATCCGCGTCGGCCGTCACCCCGCGAACATTGAGTACGCCGTCGAGCAGGTCCGTGCGGGCATCGAGGAGTCGGGCCGTGACCCGTCAGGCTTCAGCTTCGGGCTGATCGTCCACACCGTGCTCGTCGACGAGCCAGACCGCGCGCTGCGCATCGGCCGCACGATGGCGGCGGGCTACTACGACCACACCCGGGCGCTGTTCGAGCGGGCAGGGCTGAGCTGGGACGGCCCCTCCCCCGAGGAGCTGAAGCAGGAGACGATCCGCCCCGACTTCCACCACACCTACGACCTCGCCGCCGCCGGCGAGCACCTCACCTTCCTGCCTTCCGAGGCCGCGGACAGCTTCGTCTTCTGGGGCGGGGTGGACGAGGTGCGCGGGCAGATGCTGGAGACGTTGCGGCACGACTTCGGCGTCGAGTGGGAGATGGTGGTGCCACAGCCGCCAGGCGCCCGCTACCCCCACGAGACCAGCGGCCCCTTCTACATGGAGCGCATGGCCCGCGAAGTGCTGCCCGCCGTCCGCGAGGCGCTGGGAGTGTCCTCGCCGGTCTGAAGCCCGGCTCCCTGGCGGCTGCCCGACCTACGGTCGCGTCATCGCCTCCGGGTCGATCCACTCGTCGAACTGCTCGTCGGTGAGCAAGCCGAGTTCGAGCGCGGCCTCGCGCAGCGTCGTGCCCTCGGTGTGGGCCTTCTTCGCGACGGTGGCCGCGTTGTCGTAGCCGATGTGCGGGTTGAGCGCCGTGACGAGCATCAGCGATGAGCGCATCAGCTCGTCGATGCGGCCGGTGTCGGCCTCGATGCCGGTGACGCAGTTGTCGGTGAACGACACTGACGCGTCGCCGAGCAGGCGGATGCTCTGGAGGGTGTTGTAGACGATCACCGGCTTGAAGACGTTCAGCTCGAAGTGGCCGGTGGCGCCGCCGACGTTGACGGCGACGTCGTTGCCGATCACCTGCGCGCAGACCATCGTCAGTGCCTCGGACTGCGTCGGATTGACCTTGCCCGGCATGATCGAGGAGCCCGGCTCGTTGGCCGGCAGTTGCAGTTCGCCCAGGCCGGCACGCGGGCCGGAGCCGAGCATGCGCACGTCGTTCGCGATTTTCATCAACGAGGCGGCGATCGTCTTCAGCTGCCCCGAGAGCTCGACCTGCGCGTCGTGCGCGGCGAGCGACTCGAACTTGTTCGGCGCGGTGACGAAGGGGAGGCCGGTAAGCTTCGCGATCTCGACGGCGACGCGCTCCGCGAACTCGGGATGCGAGTTGAGGCCGGTGCCGACGGCGGTGCCGCCCAGCGCCAGCTCGTAGAGCCGCGGCAGCACGCCTTCGATGCGGGCGATGCTGTTCCCGACCTGCGTGGCGTAGCCGGAGAACTCCTGGCCGAGCGTCAGCGGCACGGCGTCCATGAGGTGCGTGCGGCCGATCTTGACGATGCCGTCGAAGGCCTCGACCTTCGCCGTCAGCGCGGCGTGGAGGTGCTTCAGCCCGGGCACCAGCACACCCACCGCCTGCTCCGCCGTGGAGACGGACATCGCACCGGGGAAGGTGTCGTTCGAGGACTGCGACATGTTGACGTGGTCGTTGGGATGGACCGGCGCCTTGGAGCCGACCTCGCCGCCCAGGATCTCGATCGCCCGGTTCGAGATCACCTCGTTCGCGTTCATGTTCGTCTGCGTGCCGGAGCCGGTCTGCCAGACGACGAGCGGGAAGTGGTCGTCCAGCTCGCCGTCGATCACCTGTTCCGCGGCTTGGCGGATCGCCCCCGCCAGCTCGGAGTCGAGCTTGCCGAGGTCCTCGTTCACGGTCGCCGAGGCATGTTTAACGATGCCGAAGGCGCGGATGATCGCGCGCGGCATGCGCTCGCCGCCGATCTTGAAGTTCTCGAGCGACCGCTGGGTCTGCGCGCCCCAGTAGCGGTCGGACGCGACGTCGATGGCGCCCATGCTGTCGCTCTCGCTGCGGGTCGTCCCCGCGGATGCTGCTGTCATCGGTCGCTCCGGTCTCTGAACCTGCTGCGAATCTGCTGTGAAGCTGCGGTCTCGCCGGCCAGTACGGCTGGCCGGCCTCACGGGTCGTCTCTCTGAGCGTCGCCGGTCGCGTTACGAGCTCGGCGTCTCCGCGACCAGCTCCAGCACGGCCGCGCCGGCTGCACGAACGCCCTCGGCTTCGCTCTCGCTCAGCTCGAACTCATGGATGGCCTCGGCGCCGCCAGCCCCGAGTGTGACGGGAGCGCCGACGTACGCGTCGTTCACGCCGTACTCGCCGCCCAGCAGCACGCAGCTCGGGAGCACGCGCTTCTCGTCGAAGAGCACGGCCTCCGCCATCTCCGCAATCGCCCATGCGGGCGCGACGAAGGCGCTGCCGGTCTTCAGCAGCGCGACGATCTCCGCGCCGCCCTTGGTCGTGCGGTTGACGACCGCATCGATGCGGTCCTGCGCCATCAGCGCGGTGATCGGCACGCCGCCGACGCTGGCGTTGGAGACCAGCGGCACCATCGTCGCCTCCGTGTGCCCGCCCAGCACCCAGGCGTTGACGTCCCGCACGGAGACGCCCAGCTCCATCGAAATGAAGGTGCGGTAACGGCTGCTGTCGAGCATGCCGCCCTGTCCGATCACGCGGGTCGACGGGAACCCGCTGGCCTCGAGCGCGACGTGGCACATGGCGTCCATCGGATTCGCCAGGATGATCAGGATGGTGTCCGGCGAGTGCTCCGCGACGCTGC
The DNA here is from genome assembly GCA_030745285.1 of Dehalococcoidia bacterium. Taxonomy (GTDB): domain Bacteria; phylum Chloroflexota; class Dehalococcoidia; order UBA2979; family UBA2979; genus SHYR01. The sequence goes on from JASLOV010000029.1 coordinate 11,295, forward strand.
CGACGACGCTGCGCACGATGCTGGCGTTAGTCGCCAGCAGGTCCTCGCGTGTCATGCCCGGCTTGCGAGGGACGCCGGAGGTGACGAGTACGACATCGGAGCCGGCGCTGTCGACCCAGTCGTTCGTGCCGGTGATGCTGCCGCTGAACCCGGCCCAGGGGGCGGATTCGGAGATGTCGAGCGCCTTGCCCTGGGGCATGCCTTCGATGATGTCCAGCAGGACGACATCCGCGTAGCCGCGCTCCGCCATGACCTGGGCGATCGCGCCCCCGGTCATGCCGGCGCCGACGATGGTTACCTTCTTACGCACGGTGTTGCTCCTCTTCGCTGCTCAAGGGTTCTGCATGCCGGCTGCGGCCGGAAGAGACGTACGTCCTCGGCCGCGAGGACCAGCGTGAGCGTTAGGCCATGGCCGCCCGCAGGCCCTCGTCGAGTTTCTCCAGGAACTGGTTCGTGGTCAGCGACGGGGCGTCCGCTCCGATCAGGATCGCCAGGTCCTTTGTCATGTTTCCAGACTCGACGGTCTCGACGCAGACGCGCTCCAGCGTCGTCGCGAAGGCCGCCAGGTCGTCGTTATCATCGAGCTTGGCGCGGTGTGAGAGCCCGCGCGTCCAGGCGAAGATCGAGGCGATCGGGTTGGTCGATGTCTCCTCGCCGGCCTGGTGGCGGCGGTAGTGGCGGGTGACGGTGCCGTGAGCGGCCTCCGCCTCAACGGTCTCGCCGTCCGGCGTCATCAGCACGGAGGTCATCAGCCCCAGAGAGCCGTAACCCTGCGCGACCATGTCCGACTGCACGTCGCCGTCGTAGTTCTTGCAGGCCCAGACGACGGCGCCTCGCCCCTTCAGCACCTGCGCCACGACGTCATCGATCAGGCGGTGCTCGTACCAGATGTCGCGGTCGGCGAACCGGCCGGCGAAGTCGGCTTCGAAGACCTCCTGGAAGAGGTCGCGGAAGCGGCCGTCGTAGGCCTTGAGGATGGTGTTCTTCGTCGAGAGGTAGAGCGGCCAGCCGCGATTGAGCGCGTAGTTCATGCAGGCCCGCGCGAAGCCGCGAATCGACTCATCGAGGTTGTACATGCCCATGGCGATGCCGGCGTCTTCGAAGTCCATCACCTCGCGCTCGATCGGCGCGCCGCCGTCGGCCGGGGTAAACGTCATCGTCAGCTTGCCGGCGGACGGGACCGCGAAGTCCGTCGCGCGGTACTGGTCGCCGTGGGCGTGACGGCCGATCACGATCGGCTCTTCCCAGTTCGGCACCAGCCGCGGCACGTTGGAGCAGATGATCGGCTCGCGGAAGACGGTGCCGCCCAGGATGTTGCGGATCGTGCCGTTCGGCGACCGCCACATCTCCTTCAGCCCAAATTCCTCGACGCGATCCTCGTCGGCGGTGATGGTGGCGCACTTCACGCCGACGCCGAACTGCTTGATCGCCTCGGCGGAATCGATCGTGATCTGGTCGTCGGTGGCGTCGCGGGTTTCGATGCTGAGGTCGTAGTACTTCAGGTCGATGTCGAGGTAGGGGAGGATCAACTTCTCGCGGATGAAGCCCCACATGATGCGGGCCATCTCGTCCCCATCGAGCTCGACGACGGGGTTCGCGACGGGAATCTTGCTCATGGGCTCCTCAATGGGGGTTCGTTCCGGGTCGGGCTGCCTGCCGTGCTTCGGTCGGCGACCGAATCAGGTGGGGCGGGCCGAATTATAAGGCGAACGCGTCCTTGAGGCCCGTGACCTTCCCGTGACCTTCGACCCGTACGTTGCATGGCTCTGCCGGTGCGCCGCCGCGCGGCCGTCGTCTCCAGACCAGAGCGCGCTGCTCGGGGGGCGCTCACGGTGCCGCTCAGGGGCTGCTGGGGGCAGCTGGGGGACGACGGAGTGGCTAGAGCGGCAGGTTGCCGTGCTTCTTGGCGGGCAGCGTCTGGGCCTTGCCGCGCAACATTTCCAGCGCCCGCGCCACCCGTACCCGCGTCTCGCGTGGCTCGATCACGTCGTCGACGTAGCCCTTGGAGGCGGCGATGTAGGGGTGCTCGAAGCGTTCCTTGTAGTCGGCGACCAGTTCCAGGCGGGCGACCTCCGGGTCGTCGGCCGCCTGGATTTCGCGCCGGCCGATGATGTTGATGGCGCTCGTGCCCTCCATCACTGCGATCGACGCGCCGGGCCAGGCGTAGTTCACGTCCGCGCCCAGGTGCTTGGAGCCCATCGCGTCGTAGGCGCCACCGTAGCCCTTGCGCGTGATCACGGTGACCTTCGGCGTCGTCGCCTCGCCGTAGGCGTACACCAGCTTCGCTCCGTGCGTGATGATGCCGCCCCACTCCTGCGAGAGCCCCGGCAGGTACCCGGGGACATCGACCATCGTCACGATCGGGATGTCGAAGGCGTCGCAAAATCGGACGAAGCGCGCCGCCTTGCGCGAGGAGTCGATGTCCAGCACGCCGCCGAGGTACATCGGCTGGTTGCCGACGATGCCGACGCTGCGTCCGGCGATGCGCCCGAAGCCGACGGTGACGTTCTGGGCGAAGTATTCGTGCAGCTCCATGAAGTCGCCGTTGTCGACCAGGCGCTCGATCACGTCCCGCATGTCGTACGGCAGGCCAGAGTCCTCCGGTACGACGCTGGCGATGTCGTCGAGCATCCGGCCGGGCGCGTCGCCGGTGTCGACGGTGGGGGCTTCGTCCATGTTGTTCGAGGGCAGGAAGGTGAGCAGGCGGCGTACCTGCTCCAGGCACTCTTGCTCGCTCTCGTGCGCGAAGTGGCAGACGCCCGACTTGGAAGCGTGCGACATCGCCCCGCCGAGTTCCTCCGGCGTCGTCTGTTCGCCGGTGGCGGTGGCGATCACGTCCGGGCCGGTAATGAACATCTGGGATGTGCCTTCGACCATGAAGATGAAGTCGGTCATGGCGGGCGAGTAGACGGCGCCGCCGGCGCACGGCCCCATCACGATGCTGATCTGGGGCACGACGCCGGAGGCGAGGACGTTGCGCCGGAAGATGTCGCCGTAACCGGCGAGCGAGGTCACGCTTTCCTGGATGCGCGCCCCGCCGCCGTCGTTGATGCCGATGATCGGGACGCCGTTCTGCACGGCCAGGTCCATCACCTTCGTGATCTTCTGGCCAACGACCTCGCCGAGCGACCCACCGTAGACGGTGAAGTCCTGCGCGAAGATGTAGACCGGGCGCCCGTCCACCGTGCCCCAGCCGGTGATCACGGCGTCGCCGAAGAAGCCTTCGGCCGTGGGGTTGTACTGGTCGATCGCCAGCGCGTCGAACTCTTCGAAGCTGTCGGGGTCGAGCAGCGTGTTGATTCGCTCCCGTCCCGTGAGCTTGCCCTGCTCGTGTTGACGGTCGATACGGTCCTGTCCGCCTCCGAGCGTGGCTCGCTGCTTCAGCTGGGAAAGTCGTTCAACCTGTTCGTCGAGGCTCATGGTGTGCTCCACGCCACGCGTCGGGCGGATACCGGCGCAGTATCGGGCCGATGCTCGCATCGTGCCAGCGCTTGCCCGATCGGGGGGCCAGGTCGAGGCCGAGTCGGGTACCTGTCGAGTGTCTTACCGGGGACGGGGAAGGGTCAGCGAATCACCCGGTTGCAGACTCGCGAGCTCCTCGACGGTCAGGTTGTTCGCCTCGGCCAACTCCTCGATGGTGGAATCGTGCGCGTTGGCGATCGCCCACGCCGTATCGCCCGGCTGAACGACGTAGATCGACGCATCCGGCGTGCCCGCCGCTGTCGAGCTGTCGCCTGAGCCGCTGCTCGAACCGTCGGTCGACGTGCCTGCCGCGGAGTCGACGGCGTCCTCGGGCGCAGGGATCGTCAGCTCCTGGCCGACGAAGATCAGGGTGGCGTCCACCAGCTCGTTGCTCGCCATGATCGCCTCGACGGAGGTGTCGAAGCGTTCGGCGATCTGGGAGAGCGTGTCGCCCGCCTCGACGATGTAGGTGGCCGCCTGCCGCGGTTCCGCCGGCGACGATGCGGCGACGATCGTCGGCTGAGGCTGGACGGCGAAGGGCGTCGCGGTCGCGACCGCGGTGGGGGCTACCGGGACGGGCTCGGGGTCGTCGTCGCCGCCGCCGCAGCCCGCCAGCACGATGCCGGCCGCCGCTACTGCCAGGAGTCGAGCCCGCATGAGCACCGTCACAGCCGGGGGAGACGGGGAAATCGTACTCGCGGCCAGACCGGCCGACAAGAACGGTTAGCGAAGCAGCAGGTCCTGCAACACCAGCGCGGCGATCTCAAGCATCGCCGCCAGATCCTCGCGCACGACATTCTCGAACGTGTCGAGCGGCTGGTGGATGACCTCATCGTTGCCGCTGGTGATCGTGATGGCGGGGACCCCGGCGGCCGAGAAGGACGCGTGATCGGACGAGGCGCTGCGCGGGAACGCCTCCCGCGGCACCTCGTACCCCGCTTTGGCCGCCACTGCGGCAGCGCGGTCGGCGAGCTGCCGGCTGGCGCTGTCGCTGCCCGCGATGAAGGCCGGCCGCGTGCGCTTGCCCATCATGTCGAGGTTGAGCATGAAGCCGACGCGGTCCGCGTCGATTCCTTCGACGAACGCGCTCGAGCCCACCAGCCCGACCTCTTCCGAACCGAAAGCGAGGAAGCACAGCCCGCCGGCGCGGTGCGTGCGCGCCAGCTCCAGCATGGTCGCGGTACCGGAGCCGTTGTCGTTCCCGCCCGGCGCCAGCGCGACGGAGTCGTAGTGTGCTCCGACGTAGGCGCTGCACTGTTCGCCCCGGCGGCCCACGACGTTCCACGACGGTGCCGTAATCGATTGCAGGTCGGCGACCACCTGCACTGTCTCGCCGCCATCGACGAGTAGCGTGAGGGCCGAGCCGTCGGGCTGATCGACCCCCACGACCGGGATCGAGACGTCCGTCTCACCGAGCGTGCCGTTCACCAGCGGCCCTGGCACGTTGTTGATGATGATCAGCGCCACCGCGCCCGCGTTCTGGGCGTTCAGCGCCTTTGTCCCGAACTGCACCACCCCGCGGTCGAGCATCAGGATCGCCCCTTGCAGATCGATGTCCACGAGGTCGACTGCGCGCCCGAGGCCCGCTCGGACCAGCCGGCCGGAGGCGGCGAGGTTCGGGGTGTTGAGCAGCGCGCGCGTGGATTCGAGCGTCGAGCCATCGGCGAGCGTCACGGTCGAACCGTCAACGGTGCTGCCGGCGTCGAACGGCTCGATCGTTGTCGCGTAGCCGGCCGCTTCGAGTTGCCCCGCGATGTACTCGGCGGCTTGCCGCTCCTCGATGGTGGTGGAGACGCGCGGACCGATTTCGCTCGCCAGCACGCGCAGGTGCGCCAGCACTCGATCCACCTCGGGGCGCTCGAATGTGAGCGGTCCGGTGTTCCCTCCGGTCGCAACGGGCGTGACCGTCGCGGTCCGAGAAGGCGACGGGGCGGCGGCGGTCGGGGTGGACGATGCAAGTGCGGCCGTCGCGTCTGGCGCCGAGCCGGCGGCGGTGCTGGGCGAGGCGGCACTGCCGGTACCGCCGGCGCCGTCGTCGCCACAGGCAGCGAGCAACAGGGCGAGCCCGCCGACGGCAGCGGCGAGCCATCCTCGTGTCGAGGGGGAGGTCACGATCGAGCGGAGTCTCAGGCTATCGGCGGGAGCGGCGGCGGTTGCTGAACCAGCGACGGAGACGTGCCAGCAACGGCTCGGACGAGTAGTTGATCTCGCGCCCGCGCCAGTACTGGCCATCGGGCGGGCCCTCGCGCGAGCTCCCGCGCGAGAAGACCATGATCGCGAACGACGCCACGAACAGGATCACGCCCGCCAGCAGCGTCCACGTCCGTACCGGGCCGAGGAAACGGCTGAAGAAGAACGAGCCGAGGATGATCAGGAAAGAGATCAGCATCAGCTGGCCAATAGAAATGCGCGAGAGCTGACGTGCCAGCGCGCGCTGCTTCTCCGCGGCGGCGTTCGCCAGCCGCCGGAAGATGCGCTTGCGGGCACGAGCCCGCCGGCTTTCCGGGTCCGGGAATCGCTCGATCTTATCGAGAATCTCGTTGATCTCGCGTTCGAGCCGATCGTCGTCTGGCATCAGCCGTGTCTTTCCCGCTTGCGTGTGGGACGCCGGTCGCCTGACCGCGGTTGCCAACCCATTGTATCAGCGCCGCTGACCGTTCTACCCCACACAGTCACCATCGGTTGACGCCAGCCGTCTACGAAGGCCGCCCTGACGAAGACCGGCCCCAGCCGCCGCCGCCGGGTGTCTCCACCCGCAGCCGGTCGCCAGCCTCCACATCGACCTCCGCGCGCGCGCCGAGGTCCTCGACGGTCCCGCCGTCGCGAATGAGCGTGTTGCGGCCGGGAGTAGCATCCTCGCCGCCGGCCAGCCCCCAGGGAGCAAATCGGCGGCGCTCGCTGACCAGCGTGACCGTCGCGCGGTCGTGGAAGACGTACTCGCGCACCAGGCCGTCGCCGCCCGGGTGCGCGCCCGCGCCGCCGCTACCCGGCCGTATCTCGTAACGCTCGACCGTGAACGGGTAGGCGAGCGGCAGCGCCTCCACCGGCGTGTTCATCGTGTTCGTCATGTGTGTGTGAACCGCGAAGCGGCCGTCTCGGTCGGGGCCCCCGCCGGCGCCCCCGGCGATCGTCTCGTAGTAGGCGTAGGGGCGGTCGCGAGCGGAGTCGAAGCCGCCGATCGTGATGTTGTTCATCGTACCCGATGAGGCGGCGGGGATGCGGTCGGGCAGCGCCTGCGCCAGCGCGCCGAGGGCGATGTCCGTGATGCGCTGCGACGTCTCGACGTTGCCCGCCGAGACAGCCCGCGGCGGCCCGGCGGCGACGACGGAGCGTTCCGGCAGGGTGAACCGCACCGGCCGGTAGCAGCCTTCGTTCGCTGGGGCGTCCGCCCCGGCCAGGCAGCGCACGGCGTAGTAGCAGGCCGAGCGCGTGACCGCGGCGACGGCGTTGAGCGACGCCTGGTCCGTCTCCGGGTCGGTGCCGGTGAAGTCGAAGTGGACGCTCTCCGGCTCGACCTCAAGTGCCAGCCGGATCGCCAGCCCCTCCGCGCCTACCTCGAGGCGGTCCTCGAAGAGGTAGCGCCCCTCCGGCACCTCGCGCACGACGGCGCGGATGATGCGCTCGCCGTGGTCGAGCAGCGCGCCGAATCGTCGCGCGAGCGGCTCGACGCCGAGGCGTTCGGCCAGCGCCTCCAGCCGCCGTTCGCCGAGCGCGGCGCTGGCGAGCTGTGCCCGCAGGTCGCCCCGCCGCTCATCCGGTGCGCGCGAGTTACGCACGATCAACGCGATGGCGGACTCCTCCGGCTCGCCGGCGCGGATCAGCCGCACCGGCGGGATCACCAGCCCTTCCTGCAACAGCTCGCGCGCGACCGGCATCGAGCCGGGCGCCATGCCGCCGATATCGGCGTGGTGTGCGCGCGTCGCGACGTAGCCGATCGGCTCCGGTTGGCCTGCGAAGACGGGCGCGACCGTCGTCAGGTCGGGCAGGTGAGTGCCGCCGAGGAACGGGTCATTCAGCGCCAGCACGTCGCCGGGGGCGAAGGGGGCGAGGTCCATCACCGCTCGCACCGCCGTCGGCATCGCGCCGAGGTGGACGGGCATGTGGGCGGCCTGGGCCACCATCTGGCCGGCGGCGTCGAAGACCGCGCAGGAGAAGTCCCGGCGCTCCTTGATGTTCGGCGAGTAGGCCGTCCGTCCGAGCGCCTCGCCCATCTCCTCCGCGACCGAGGTCAGCGCCGCCTCCGCGATCGCGAGATCGGAGGGGCCGATCTTAGGCAGCCCGGCGGTCACGATCGCTCCAGCAGCAGGTTCCCGCCCCCGTCAACCGTGGCCGCCCAGCCGGGCGCGACGAGCGTGGTGGAGTCGAGCTGCATGATGATGGCGACGCCTTCGGCACCGCCGACGCGGTTGCCGGGGGAGAGCGAGGCGCGGTCGATGAACCGCGCGGGCAGGCGTTTGCCGCCGAACCAGATCTCCTCGCTCCGTTCCTCGACCGTTCCGCCGGCGAACTCCGGTATCGCCTCGACCTCGACGCCGGGCAGGCGCGCGGTCACGCGGACGTTGACCACCTCCAGCGCGGCGCTGCCGTCGTGATGGGCAAAGCGCGTCTCATGCAGCTCGTGGAAGGCCGCGCCGGCCCGCTCGAAGTCCGCTGTCGCGAATCCATCGACGGGCACCGTCAGCTCGTACGACTGACCCGCGTACCGCACGTCGAGTTCGTGCCGCAGCTCCGCCTGCGGCGCATCGAGGCGCGTCCGGGCCTGGACGCCGGCCTCGGTCAGTGCCTCGGCGAGGCCGGCCGCGGAGACGGGCTCCAGCGCCAGCAGGACGGAGCGCACGCGGGTCGCGGTGAGATCGCTGCGCACCGCGCCGAGCGCCGCCAGCACGCCGGGCATCGGCGGCACGAGCACGTTCGGCATCTCGAGCGCGTCGGCCAGGGCGCAGGCGTGCAGCGGGCCCGCGCCGCCGAATGCAACCAGCGTGAACTCACGGGGGTCGTAGCCACGCTGTACGGAGACGACGCGCAGCGCCCGCTCCATGTTCGCCGTGGCGACATCGATCACCGCCTGGGCCGCGGCCTGAGGGTCGCCGTCGAAGGCGTGCACGAGCCCGGAGGCCGCGCGTCGCGAGCGGTGGGTATCGAGCGTCATCGAGCCGCCGAGCAGGCCGCCGCCGAGCCTACCCAGCAGCGCCTGCGCGTCGGTGACGGTGAAGTCGCGTCCCCGCCCGTAGCAGGCCGGTCCGGGGTCCGCACCCGCCGACTGCGGGCCCACGCGCAGCGCCCCGCCGGGGTCGATGCGCGCGATCGAGCCGCCGCCCGCGCCGACGGTGTGCACGTCCACGACCGGCGTGCGGGCGCGGAAGCCATCGATCACCACGTCGGACCGCATCGGTAGCGCACGGTCGCAGAGCGCGACGTCCGTGGAAGTGCCCCCCATGTCGAAGGTGACGATGCGGTCGAACCCGGCCCGACGGGCGACATCGAGCGCCCCGCTGACGCCGGCGGCGGGACCCGAGAGCAGGGTGGCGACCGGCAGTTGCGCCGCCTGGCCGGCGCTGGCGGCTCCGCCGTCCGACTGGAGCATGCGCAGGGGCCCTGCTCCGCGCTCCTCCAGGCCGGCCGCGAGCCGCTGCAGGTAGCGCGACATCACCGGTCCGACATAGGCGTTCAGCACCGTCGTCGCCGTGCGCTCCACCTCGCGGTACTCGGGCGAGACCTGCGACGAGAGTGAGAGGTAGAGGCCGCTCTCGCCGTCCTCGCTG
>JASLOV010000030.1 GCA_030745285.1 Dehalococcoidia bacterium
CGACCACGTCGGCGGGCTCTCCGTGATCGCGGGGCTGCTGACCGCGCATCAGATCGACGTCACGGGCGCGGGTGTCTTCACCCTCACGCTCGACGTTTCGGACGGCGCCCCTGCTCCGGCCGCCTCCGGGCGGCGGACACGCCGGCGGCGGCGCCCGCAGCGCGCTCCTGTACCGGCGCGGCTGATGCTCGGCATCTTCGAACTGCGCACGCTCGAACCGGCTGCGCCCGACTGGGACGCGTTCGAGCGGGACCTGCAGGCGGCGGTCAGCATGATGGCCGGCTCCGGGCTCGACACGGTCCGTGCGCTGGTGATGGACCGCGTGAGCGAGACGGTGCGGCTGGACGAACAGCGCGAAACGCGTCTACTTCCGGTGTCCATCGATGTCGACCAGGAGGCGTCTCCGGACGCGACGGTGATGCGCATCAGTTCGTCCGACACGCCGGGCTTCCTCTTCGAGTTCACGAATGCGCTTGCGTTGCTCGACGCCAACATCGCTCGTGCCGAGATCCGGACCGGCGAGGAGGTGGCGCAGGACACCTTCTGGCTCACCGATGCGCGCGCGGCACAAGGTCACGGACGTGGCGCAGCTTAGGAACCTGACGGTTGCGGCGGCGCTGATCAAGCAGTTCACGCACCTGCTGCCAGATTCGCCGAATCCGTCTCAGGCGCTGCGGCAATTCAGCGCGTTCGTTCGCCAGCTGACCGGGCGTGAGGACTGGGCGAACGACCTCGCCGACCTCGATTCGGGCGCGGTGCTCGCGACGCTGGCGGAGATGATGGGAGTGAGCCGCTTCCTCTGGGACGACTTCCTCCGCATCCAGCACGACAACCTTTTCCCCGTGCTCGTGGACGCGCCTGCCCTCGACGAGCACGGGAGCGTCGACGCACTTCGCGATGACCTCGGGGCGCGGCTGAGCGACGCCGGTGACCACGAGGCACGAGTGTGGGTGCTGAACGACTACAAGGACCGCGAGATGTTCCGCATCGACTTGCGGCACATCACCCGGCGCGCGGATTTCCAGCGCTTCTCCCGCGAGCTTTCGGACCTCGGGGAGGTGGTGATCGGGCAGGCCGCCGAAGTCACCCATGCCGCGCTCTCCTCCCGGCTTCCGGGGGGCGTGCTCCCACGCTGGTGCATCTGCGCGCTCGGCAAGTTCGGCGGGCGCGACATGGGTTTTGCCTCCGACGTGGAGATGCTGTTCCTCTAAGACGAGGATGGCCGTGACAAGGAAGGCCCAGCCGATGGGGCGTCGGGCGTGAGCGCTTACTTCGAGCAGTTCGTGCGCACGCTGGTCGACACACTGAAGGTGCGGCAGCAGGGCATCTTCGAGATCGACCTCAAGCTCCGTCCGTGGGGCCACGGCGGACCGCTGGCGACCAGCCTGGACGGCTTTCGCCGCTACTTCGCGACCGGCGGCGACGCCCAGCAATTCGAGCGCCAGGCTCTGGTGCATCTGCGCCCGATCGTCGGCGACCCCGGGCTGCAATCGACGGTCCTCGCGGCACGCGACGAGTTCGTCTACTCGGGCCAGCCGCTCGACTTCGACAACATCCGTCACCTGCGCCAGCGGCGGGTCGAGGAGCTCGTTCAGCCGGGCACCGTCAACGCGAAGTACAGCCCCGTCGTCGTCGTCGTCGTCGTCGTCGATGTCGAGTACTTCGTGCAGGTGGCGCAGATCGAGGCCCGGGGAGCGGGACCCGGCCGTGCGCGTTCCCGGCACGACCGAGGCGCTTGACCGGCTCGAGCAAGGCGGGCACATCGACGGCGCCGTTGCTGAGAGCGCTCGCGTGGCATACCTCTTCCTGCGGAGGCTGATCGACGCCCTCCACGTCGTGCGCGGCAACGCCCGGGACCTCGCCGTGCCGCCGTCCAACTCCCGCGAGTTCGTCTACCTCGCGCGTCGCCTCGAGATCGAGGACGCGGGCGAGCTGCAGGCCACGATCGAGTCCCAGATGGCCGCCTCGCGACGGCTCTGGACTAGCGCGGTCACGAGTCATGCTTCTCGCTCGGGCGAACCGCCGCGCTAGCCGAAGACGCCCGCCACGGCCAGCTCCGCCAGCTCGTCGGCGTCGAGCCCGAGCTCTTCGAGTACGGCTTGCGTATGCTGGCCGAGCGCCGGCGCGGGGCCGCGCGGCGCGAGGTCCGCGCCGCGAATCTTGAACGGCGCCGCCAGCGTCTCGAAACTGCCGAACTCGGGGTGCTCGACCTCCGCGAAGCTGCCGAGCGCGCGCACGGTGGGGTCGTCGACGACCTCCGGCAGCTCCGCGACCGGCGCCCAGATCAGTCCGGCCGCGTCGAGCCGCTGAGCCCACGTGGCGAGGCCGGCCGAGGCGAAGATGGCATCGATCTCGGCGGTGAGTTGCTCGCTGTGCTCCATGCGGTGGACGAGCGTGTCGTAGCGTTCGTCGCTCACCCACTCGGGACGCTCCACCATCTCGCAGAACGGCGGCCAGTAGCGATCCGGCTGCGGCATCACCAACAGCAGCCAGCGGTCGTCGGAGCAGCGGTACGGGTTCCAGATCGGGTTTGCCGGGTGCGAGCGCTCGTGGCGCGGCGGGTGCTGGTGCGCCTGCAGCACGGCGGAGAGGTCCGGCCCGATCGTCCAGATGCCGGTGCCCAGCAGGGTGACGTCTACGACCTGTCCCTCGCCCGTCTGGTCACGCATGCGCAGTGCCGCCAGCGTGGAGGCGAGCAGGTTGAGCGCCGTCGTCTGGTCGCCCTGGCCGGGCCGGCAGATCGGCGGGGACGATGGCGGCTCGCCCATCAACCCCATGATGCCGGAGCGGGCCCAGAACGCGGCGTAGTCGAAGCCGGCGCGGTCAGCGTCAGGGCCGTCGGTGCCGTAACCGCTGAAGGAGACGTAGACCAGGCCGTCGTTCACGGCCTGCACGTCCTCGACGGTCAGGCCGTAGCGTTCGCGGCGGTGCTGCACGAGGTTCGTGATGAAGACATCGGCGTCCTCGGCCAGCCGCTTCACCAGTTCCGGCCCGCCCGGCCGGTCGAGCGCGACGACGATCGACTGCTTGCCGCGATTATCGAGCTCGAAGGCGGCGTTCGTCACGAAGTCGTGGTCGTATCCGAACGCCCGCATGTCGAAGTGGCGGAAGGCGTCGCCGCCCGGCGGTTCCACCTTCACCACGTCGGCGCCGAGGTCGGCCATCAGCGCGGCCGCGCTGGGTGCCGCCAGCCAGTTGGATACCTCGACGACCCGGATGCCCGATAGCGGAGCGACCATCGCCCACCTCCAATGCTGCTGCGGAGTTAGTGCCGAGCCAGCAGTGGGTTCGGCGCGAGCGATGATAGCCCGGCGCGAAGAGGCGGAGCAGGTGGGTGGTACAGTCGCTGCCGTTACTGGACGGCACGGGAGTCGTGACGTGCGCCGCTGTCTCGTCCGGTCCAGACCGTTGCCGCTGCCAGCAGAGAGTCAGGTCACTTGAGGCGTGCATCATACTGTGATGTCCATGGAATGGAGATGCAATGCCACGTACGATTCGAATCAGCGACGCGACTTGGGAGCGCCTCAAGGCGTGGGCCCGCCCGCTTGAGGACTCAGCAGACGACGTCGTCAGCCGGATTCTTGACCGGGCCGGCGATCCCCCGGTCGCACGAACGTCCGTCCTCCAGCCGACGGCGCCCGTGGACGGAGCCAGCACAGTGCATGAGAAGCCCCGGGGCGCGAAAAGCGGAGACACAATCCCTCTGCTCGTTGCCCGCGGAATGCTGGAAGCTGGAGAAGAGCTCGTCGTGGCCCCATCACGTCTTCCTCCAAGGGCAGACCCCGGTGACCTAACGTTCCGAGCCCGTCTGAGCAATGCGCCTGATGCACGAGACAACATCATCTGGGCGCTCGATGGGCAGTCGTACGCCATCAGTCGCCTCACCAAGAAGATCCGCGACGAGCATCAGGTATCGGTCAACAAAAGCGAGGTCAACGGGAACATGTACTGGTGCCGAGCTGCGGACCCGAGCCGGACGCTGTGGGAGCTCCGTGAAGCGGCGGAACGCCTTGGCATCGCGAGCAGCGAGCTGAAGGCGGCGCTCGAGACGCCGTGAGGGCGGGAGAAGATCGATGCCCTTGTTCGATGAAGTAGCGAACTCCGACCTGCGGGCGCAGGGTCTGCCGCGTCCGATGGCAACCTGGGACGAGATCAGGCCGTTCGCACACACATTCGATGGCTACGAATTCTGGGGGTCGGCCGGGGCATGTGCTGTGGTGGCAAACACCGCGCTGTCAATGAGACGCGAGGTCCCGCAACTTTCGCTGAACGAGGCCCGTGGCTGCCTCTTCTTCGAGGCGCGTCGAGCCAAATGGGCCGCACGGCCCCCGGGAGGGGTTCTACTTGTCCACATCCATGTGCTTGTCGAGCAGATTCGAGCGAAGGTAGATGCAGGAGTGGCCGACGGCGGTGACGAGCCGTCGCTGTTCCGCGCTCACTACCAGGACGCAATGGCGGCGCATTCGGAGCGAGAGGCCCAGGAAGCCGAAGAAGAGCGGGAGCGAGCGGAGCTGAAGGCGAACCCGCCTCGGAAGCTGTCAGAGATTCGTGAATGGGTCTCAAGGCAGACATAGACAAACACGCGAAGGCAGCGCTCAGCCAGGCGCGCAGGGATCGCGCGTCGACCTGAGCGGCGGTGACGTGCTGCCGGTAGCGGCCCGCGGTGTTGCCGACTGCCTCGGCGAACGTCCGGCACGTCCGCCGAGGTCATTACAGCCCGTTTTGAAATTTCAAAACTGCTAGTCGCCCGCGGCCCCTAAGCAGCGAAAAGAACAGACGCGGGGGAGGCCCCCCACCCCCGATCACGCTGCCGTGTCGCTTTGGAGTCGCCACGACTGGCACCGAGCATGCCACGGGCAGGCCTGCGCATCGCCACCACAAGCATCCCCCCTCCTTCCTTCACCCCTTACGGGGGAAGGAAGGAGGGGGGATGTCCCGAAAGCAGACCGGTAACAGACGAAGACGGCGAAGCACGCCCCCACGCCACCACTCGGTGTACGTCGTTGAACTCGACCGGGCCGCGTCGCCCGACAGAGACTCGGCACTGCCGCCCCTCTACGTCGGCATGACAGGTCTAGCACCCGAGGCACGATTCGCGAATCACAAGCGCGGGCACAAGTCGTCTCGCGTCGTCCGCAAGCATGGTGTGCGGCTGCTGCCATCGCTGTACGCCGACCTCAACCCGATGTCGTATGCGAGGCGCTCCGGATGGAGGTCGAACTGGCGAATAGGCTCAGAGAGCGGGGCCACATCGTGTTCGGAGGCCACCAGTTGGTAGCTGGAGCGATAGCGGAATCCTGTGCGACGCGGCTGCGGTTGCGAAGGCCGAGATCGCACGGATCACCGGTGGAGGCGCGCACCTGCCTGGCCGTCCCGGCGGCAGTTCGGCGGCAACTGCGCGAACCCTGAGCAGTTTGGGTTCCGGCTCAGATAGGGATGTTGGAGGCCACGGCGGGAGTCGAACCCGCGATAAAGGTTTTGCAGACCTCTGCCTTACCACTTGGCTACGTGGCCCCGTCGAGCTTGATCGCCCGCTGAGGCTGGCCGGACCGCCGCGAGTGTACCCACGGCGGTCCCGGCGTACCAGCGCTTCCTCGTGCTCGACACGACCCGCGGCCTGAACTCCCTCCTCGAAGAAGGTCACGGAGAGTAGGGACGTTCGACTCGTGAGGACTGTCACAACAGAGGTGAATGTTTGCACAGCTTGTTTTCGATAAGGGACGGCTGAGCCCAGCGGGGGCGACGGCTGGAGAGTGGGGACCACGCGATGCTGTCTCGAATGCCGGCGGGCTCCGGCGAGATATTCGATGTGTCGCAGGAGCGCATCCGCCTGATGCACTTCACGTGGATCGCCTTCTTCATCACCTTCTACGTCTGGTTCAACATGGCGCCCCTGGCCACCACGATGCTGGACGACGTGGGCGGCGAGGGGGGTTGGCTGACCAAGGATCACATCAAGATCCTGGCGATCTGCAACGTTGCCCTCACCATCCCGGCGCGGATTTTCGTTGGGGCCCTGCTCGACCGATTCGGGCCGCGGCGCGTCTTCTCGGCGTTGCTGATTGTGATGGCGTTCCCGACGTTCGCCTTCGCCTTCGGCAACAGCTTCGTGCAGCTGCTGATCGCGAGGCTGCTGCTCAGCATCATCGGCGCAGGCTTCGTCATTGGCATCCGCATGATCAGCCAGTGGTTCCCCCCGAGCATGATTGGCCGCGCAGAGGGCCTGTACGCGGGCTGGGGCAACTTCGGCTCCGCCTGGGCGGCGATGACCCTGCCGTGGATCGCGCTCAGCGTCTTCGGCAGCTACGACGATGGCTGGCGCTACGCCATGGCCCTCAATGGCTCGGTCTCACTCATCTACGGGTTCATCTACTTCTTCGCCGTGCGCGACGTTCCCGTGGGCACCGAGTTCGTCGGGACAGACAAGGTCGGTCCGATGACGATGACGTCGCGGTTCGGCGTGGCACAGTATCTGGTCTGGTCGATTCCGGTCATGGGTGCTCTCGGCCTGCTGGCCTGGCGGGTCTCTCGCATCGACGTCGACGGCGAGCCGATCATCTCGCAGGGCCTGCTGTGGTTGATCTACGGCGGTCTGACACTGGTGTACCTGGCGCACGTCGTAAAGACGCTGCAGGTGAACATTCCCTACCTTCGTGCCGGCGTCGCCGGAGCAGAGAAGTATTCCTTCGGGAGCGTTGCGGCACTGAACACCACGTACTTCGCGAACTTCGGCGCGGAGCTGGCGGTCGTCTCTATGCTGCCCGCATTCTTCGAGGGGACATTCACGGTCTCGCCCGAGAAGGCGGGACTGGTCGCGTCCTCGTTCGCATTTGTCAACCTGGTCGCGCGACCGCTCGGTGGGCTGGTCTCCGACTCACTGCCCAACCGCAAGTGGGTGATGGTCGCGTACATGGGCGGCATCGCCCCCGGATTCCTGGCGATGTCATTCATCGGCTCCACGTGGCCGCTGTGGGTGGCGATCGCGCTGACGATCATGACCTCGGTGTTCGTGCAGGGCGCGCAAGGCGCCACCTACGCCATCATCCCCATGGTGAGCCGCCACCAGACAGGCCAGGTGGCCGGCATGGTGGGCGCCTACGGTAACGTCGGCGCGGTGGTCTACCTGGTGGTGCTGTCGCTGGTCTCGGAGCAGACATTCTTCCTACTGCTGGCGGGCGGCAGCCTGTTCAGCGTCGTGTTCTGTGCGATCTTCCTGGAGAACCCCGAGGGTTCGTTCGACGAAGACTACGGGGCGGCCGATGACGAGGTTGCCGAGTCGCAGGGCGCCGCCGCGAACTAGGGCGCCGCGCCCGCGCGCGGGTCGGACGAAGCGCCGGGGAGGCGACGGCGGGTCGCGCGGTACCGATGTGGCTATGATGCTCCCTCGACGCACTCTCTGAGGTCGCCGCTGCCCCGGCGACCTCGCACCAGGGTGGGGAGCAGTGAGCATCGACGGCGATGGCGACGGCGACATCGGCAGGGCGGTCCGCGAACTCGACACACCGGCGCTGTGGGTCGACCTCGACGCGCTCGACGCAAACATCGCGACGATGATGCGTGTCTGCTCGGAGGCGGGCGTCGACTGGCGGCCGCACATCAAGGCGAGCAAGTCGCCGCCGCTGGCAAAGCGGTTGATCGCCGGCGGGGCGGTCGGCATCACCTGCGCCAAGGTCGGCGAAGCCGAGGTGATGACGGACGGCGGCATCGACGACATCCTGATCGCGAACGAGGTGATTGGCCCGCAGAAGATCGCGCGCCTGGTCGCGCTGGCGCGGCGCGCGACCCTCTGCGTCGCCGTCGACGATGAGCGCAACCTGCGCGAACTCTCGGCAGCCTCCGAGCACGCCGGGGTGAACGTCGATGTGCTGGTCGACCTCAATGTCGGCCTCGCTCGGTGCGGCATCCCTCCCGGCGAGGCCCCGGCCCTGGCGCAGCTCGTGCTCGACCTGCCCGGCGTGACCTTACGAGGACTGATGGGTTATGAGGGCCACGTCATGGGCATCTCCGACCTCGAGGAGAAGGATGCCGCCTCACACGTCGCGGCCGACATCCTCGCCGCGGGCACGGCCGCGCTCGCCGCGGCCGGCATCGAGGCGCGAGTGCGCAGCGGTGGCGGCACGGGCAACTACTGGCTGGCCGCGCAGTTCGGTGCGTTGACCGAGATCCAGGCGGGCGGCGGCGTGCTGATGGACCTCACCTACATGGAGTCGATGCACGTCCCCGGCCACCGGTTCGCGCTGTTCCTGACGGAGCAGGTGGTGAGCACGGCCACACTGCGGCGAGCGGCCGGCGACGCCGGCTGGAAGGCGATGGGTCAGCACACCGGCCGCCCGCGGGTGATCGAGCCGCCCGGCGTGCACCTGCGAGGGCTGAACGCCGAACACTCGATCTTCGAACTGGACGAGGGGACGGCAGTGGCTCCGGGCGATCGGGTGACGCTGGTGCCGCACTACTCGGACTCCACCGTGTTGCTACACCGTCGGATGTACGCGGTACGCGACGGGGTGGTGGAGGACGTCTGGCCGGTGGCTGCCGCCGGGATGCTCCAGTAGCGCCGGCTCGATCGGCTCGCGCCGTAGACTGAGCACACCTGTAGACTGCGGACGTTGAGGGAGGGACCTATCGACTTCCGATTCTCCGACGAGCAGGAGGCGTTCCGCGACGACGTGAAGCGCTTCATCGCCGAGACGCTGACCGAGGAGTTCTGGCAGCAGTATCGCGGGCGAGAGTCGATCCCGGAGTACAGCCGCCTGGCCGGGGAGCGAGGCTGGCTCGCCGTCGCCTGGCCGGAGGAGTTCGGCGGCGAGGGCTTCAGCTACTTCGAGCAGATGATCTACATGGAGGAGATGGCGGAGGCCGGCGCTCCCCAGGAGCACCACCGTCGCGCCGTGCAACAGGTCGGCCCTTCGATCATCCTTTCGGGCACGGACGAGCAGAAGCGGGAGTTTCTGCCGCGCATCGCCAGTGGCGAGATCGCGTTTGCGATGGGGCTGTCCGAGCCCGGCGCGGGGTCGGACCTTGCTGCCGTCTCGACCGCCGCCAGGCGCGACGGCGATGAGTTCGTCCTGAACGGGCACAAGCTGTTCACGAGCGGCGCGCACTACTCCGACTACCTCTGGGCGGTGACCCGGACCGACCCGGACGCCCCCAAGCACCGCGGCATCTCGATGATGATCGTGCCGCTGGACGCCTCCGGCGTGAGCATCCGCCCGCTGCTCGACATGCTCGGCCGCCACCACATCAACGAGGTATTCATGGAGGACGTGCGCGTGCCCGCCTCCAACCTCGTCGGCGAAGAGAACCGTGGCTGGTACGTGAACGCCACGACGATGGACTTCGAGCGTTCCGGCATCGCCCGCATCGCCGGGCTGCGGCGGTCGCGCAGCCGGGCCGTCGGGGAGCTGCGCTCGACGCCCGAGACGCAGCAGCGCCTCGGCTATCCGGCGCGACGCGCCCGCATCGCCGACCTCACGATCGCGATCGAGGTTTCGCAGTGGCTGGCCTACCGCGTGACATGGATGCAGGCGTCCGGCCTGATGCCGAACTACGAGGTCTCGATCACGAAGATCCTCGCGACCGAAGCCGGGCAGGCACTCTCCCGGGAGATGGTCGGCTACCACGGCCCTCGCGCGTGGACGCTGCCGCAGGGTGACACCTCGCCGGCCGACATCGGGGGGCCGGGCGTGACGTGGGGGGCGAGCGTGGTCGGGGGAATACCGGCGACGATCGCGCAGGGGTCGAACGAGATTCAGCGCAACGTGATCGCAACGCGCGGCCTCGGGCTGCCGAGAGGGTAGGGAGCGTCGCATGGCCGGACCGTTCGACGGGTTAATGGTGGTGGAGTTCGGCCGCTTCATCGCCGTGCCCTACTGCGCCCAGCTGCTGGGAGACGGCGGCGCCGACGTGGTCAAGGTCGAGCCGATCACCGGCGATGAGAGCCGCCGCAACGGCATGATCATCGACGGCGAGAGCCGGCAGTTCCTGAACAAGAACCGCGGCAAGCGATCGCTCGCAGTGGACCTCAGCGACGAGACCGCACGCGACGCCGTGAGGGCACTGACACACCGCGCCGACATCGTGCTGGCGAACTTCCGCCCCGGCCTCGCCGAGGGCTTCGGACTCGACTACGACTCCGTCGCCGCCGCGAACCCGCGGGTGATCTACGCGGAGAACACCGGCTACGGGCACGAGGGTCCGCTGGCGGACGCGCCGGCCATCGATGTGGTGCTGCAGGCCTACTCCGGCATCGCGCAGTTCCACCCGGACGGCCCGGTGGCGCAGCCGAACCCCCTGGTCGACTACGGTGCGGCGCTGCTGATGGCGTGGGGCATCTCCACCGCGCTCTACCATCGCGAGCGGTCGGGCTCCGGCCAGAAACTCGACATCGCGCTGCTGCAGGCCG
>JASLOV010000031.1 GCA_030745285.1 Dehalococcoidia bacterium
GGGCTCGGCCCGGGTGCGGGCGTGGCAGGGTCTGGCAACACAGGGTCTGGCAGCGCACAGTAGGCCGGCGACGGAGAGTAGCGAGGAGCAACGATGACGCAGACCGCACCGAGCGTCCCCGTCTCGATCGACGACCCCACGAACGTCCGCATCCTCTCGGTCTCCGAAGACCAGCTCTCGGGCTTCCAGCGGGACCCGCTGGGCGTGATCGTCGAACGCTCCGGCGTTGGGGAGGCGGTGGTGGTCGAGCGGCTGCGGGCGATGCTGGAGGCGGGCGTGATCCGGCGCATCCGCCAGACGCTGATCGCCAACCGGCTGGCGGAAGGCGCGCTGGTCGCCTGGCAGCTCCCGCGCGAGCGGCTGAACGACGGTTTCGACTACCTCTTCGAACAGGACCCCGCCTCCGGCCACGTCGTGATCCGCACGACCGACAGCGAGACCCCCGGCTCCGGCTTTCGCCTCTGGACGACGGTGAAGGTACCGCAGGGCTATTCGATCGAGCGGCACTGCGAGGTGCTGGCCCGCACCATCGGCGCGGAGACGTTCCGCATCATGCCGGCGAAGGCGCTCTTCACGCTGGGTGTCGGCCACGTCCGCCGGCGCGGCACCGAACCGGGCAGTCGCAGCAGCGAGCCCGGACAGACGATGTTCGACGAGATCACGCCGCTGGACGAGGTCGACTGGCAGGTGCTGAACGCCCTGAAGGGCGAGCTGGAAGTCTCCGAGGTCGGGGCCGACCTCTGGCGCGCTCGTGCCGAACAGGCCGGGCTCCCGTTCGAACGCTTCTGCGAGTTCGCCGAATCGCTGGACGAGCGCGGCGTGCTCGGGCGCTTCTCGACCTTCCTCGAACATTCGAAACCGCTGCCCGGGGGCGAGCGGGTGACCAGCTACAACGCGCTGTTTCACTGGGCCGTGCCGGAGGGTAAGGAACTGGAAGCCGGCCGCGAGGTCGGGCGGCACGACATCATGACCCACGCCTACTGGCGCGAGGCCGGGCCGGAGTTCGGCAACGTCAACATCATGGGCGTCGCCCACAGCAGCACGGACCGGGACTACCTGCTGGAACACAAGGCGGCGATCGACGCCCACCTCGCCGAAGCCTCGATCCCCGTGCTGTACAGCAGCGTCTTCTGGGGCGGGCGGAGCGAGATCAAGCCATCCGAGATCGCGCCCGACGCCTACGAGCGGTGGTGTCGAGAACACTACGTCGACCCCTCATCGATGCGTATCGACTGAAGCGATGGCGCCGGATAGAATCTCCATATCTAACTGACTAGACCGAGATTTCGTAAGGTTTCGAGAGATGGTCCGGCAGTGACCAGCAACCGTCGCAACGACAGCTCCGGCGAGACCCGCTGGGTCAACCTCGGTCGCGCCTGCGAGATCCTCGGCGTGAACGAGTCGACCGTGCGTCGCTGGGCGGACGCCGGGCAGGTGCGCTGTTTCCGCACGCCGGGCGGCCACCGCCGCTTCGCGGAGGCGGACCTCGTCGCCCTCACCGAGGGCGGCGGCACCGACGGGCACGAGCTCCAGACCGCCGCCGTGCGACGCATCCGTCGCCGCCTCCACTCCAGTCGCGACGGCGATAGCTGGTACGAAGACCTCCAGGAGGATGCCCGCGAAGCGCTGCGGCCGCTCGGACGCCGCCTCGTCGAGCTGGTGGAGGACTACATCTCCACCAGCCGCCGCCCCCGCCGAGCCGAGATCGAGGCGGAGGTCGATGAGATCGGCCAGACCTACGGCGACATGCTGTTCGAGCGCGACACCCCGCTGCTCCAGGCCGTGCAAGGCTTCACCTTCTTCCGCCGCTCACTGGACGATACGGCCAAGCAACTGGCCGAACGCAACAGCCTGAGCGTCGAGGAGGCGGGCAAGGCCCGCGAGGTGATCGCAGGGCTCGCCGATCGAGTCCTCTTCGGTGTGATCGGCGCTTATGACTCCACAGAAAGCTCCGCAGGGGACCACGCGCAGGCGGGGCGATCGCAAGCGGGGCGATAGAGGCGGAAGGGAACCGATGGGCTACTACCCCATCTTCGTGGAAATGGAAGGCCGCAAGGTCATCCTCGTTGGTGGCGGAACCGTCGCGCTCGAGAAGATCGGCAAGCTCGTCGATGCGGACGCCAACGTCACGGTCGTCGCCCCGGAACTGATCCCGGCCGTGCGCGAGTTCGTCGACGGTGGCCAGGCAACGTTGGTCGAGCGCCAGTACGAGGCGGGCGACATCGACGGCTTCGACATCGTCATGATCGCCACCGATGACGGCGAGGTGAACCGCGGCGTCGCCGACGAGGCGCGGGCCGCCGGCACCTGGGTTAACGCCGCAGACGACGTCAACAACTGCGACTTCATCCTGCCTTCGATGCTCACCCGCGGGAACATCACCGTCGCGATGTCGACCGCCGGCACCAGCCCGGCGATGGCGCGCTGGCTGCGCGAGAACATGACCGACTTCCTCAGCGAAGAGGTCGAGATGCTCGGCAACATCCTGGCGGAGGTGCGGGCGATCGTGCGGGAGCGGGACCACGAGTGCGCCGGCGAGTGCGGCCTTACGCAGACGCCACCGCCCCTGCTCTGCAAGCAATGCCCGAACCGCATCGCCGGCGACCGCTGGCAGGACGCGATCAACGAGATCATGCCCTCGCTGCGTGAAGAAGGCGCCGCCATCCGCGCCGCGCAGGCGAGCGAAGAGGGACTGGAGCCGGAGCTGGTCGCGGTGGCGCGCCGCAGCGAACACGAACGCGCGAAGGAAGCGCTGATCGTGGCGCTGGGCGTCCGCGAGCCGCTGCTGGCGCGGGCGGGCTGAGGACGAACATGCTGACATCGGTCGGAATCAGCCACCGCAACGCGCCAATCGACGTGTGTGAGTCGCTCACGGTCGGGGCGGACGACCTGCCGGAACTGATGGGCGCAATCATTCGCTGCTTCGGCGCGGGCGCGGCGCTGGTCACCTGCAACCGCTTCGAGGTCTACCTGCCGGGCTCGCACGAGCGCGACGGCGTACTCGAATTCCTGGTGGAGGAAGCCGGGGCGGACGCCGGGCTGGCCAGTAGCTTCTTCGAGTACCGCCGCGACGAGGACGCGGTCTGCCACCTCTACCAGGTGGCAGCCGGCATCGACTCCATGGTGCTCGGCGAGTCCGAGATCCTCCGGCAGGTCGGCGACGCCTTCTCCCTCGCCGTCGAGAGCGGCGCGGACAACTCGCTGATCTCACGACTCTTCCACTCCGCGATCCGGGTCGGGCGTCGCGCCCGCGCGGAGACCGAGATCGGGCACCATGCCCTCTCGATCTCCTCGATTGCCGCCCAGCAGGCGCGGGCGCTCCATCCCGACATCAACCGGGAGACCGTGCTCGTCGTGGGCGCCGGCGACGCCGGCCGTCACGCCGCCGAGTCGCTGGCGGACCACGGCGTCGGCCGCATGCTGGTGGCCAACCGCACCGCCAGGCGCGCCGAGGCGCTGGCCGGCGACCTCGGCGGCGAAGCGGTCGCCTTCGAGCAGCTGCCGCGGGCACTGGCCGACAGCGACGTCGTGATCGCCGCCTCCGGATCGGCCGAGCACCTGGTCAGCGGCCAGCAGGTCGCGGAGGCGATGGCGGGCCGTAACGGCCGCCCGCTGGCAATCATCGACATCGGCCTGCCCCGTGACTTCGACCCCGCCGTGCGCCAGGTCGACGGCGTCGCCTACAGCGACCTCGACGACCTGCAGAAAGTCGTCGAAGAGCACATCCGAGCGCGCGAGGGCGAGGTCGGGGACGTGAAGGCGATCGTCGACGCGGAGACGCAGCGCTTCGGTGAGTGGTGGGAGCAGTTCCAGGTGGTGCCGACGATCGCTGCGCTGACGGAGCGCGCCGAGGTCGTGCGCACGCGCGAACTTCAGAAGTCGCTGCGACGGATGGACCTCCAGCCGGGACAGTCGGAACAACTGGAGGCGATGACGCGGGCGCTCGTGAAGCAGCTCCTGCACGACCCGATCTCCACGCTGCGCGAGCGCGGAGACACCGATGTCTTCGTGGAGTCGGTGCGCTCGCTCTACCGCCTCGACGAACCAGGTGCGCCCGCCGAGGACGCATGAACGCCGCGCCGTCGCCGCTTCGCTTCGCCACCCGCGGATCGCAGCTGGCACTGATCCAGACGGCGCTCGCGATCAAGGCTCTCACCAGCGCCGGCGTGGCTTCCGGGTTGGCTGGCGGCCGGACCGTTGAATCAACGACGATCGAGATCGACACGGAAGGTGACCGCGACCGCGCGACGCCGCTTGCGGTACTCGGCGGTCGCGGCGTCTTCGTGAAGGCGATCGAGGACGCGCTGCTGGATGGCGCGGCCGATGTCGCGGTACATTCTCTCAAGGACGTGCCCGCCGCGCTGCCGGAGGGCCTCACGCTCGCTGCGTTCCTCCCCCGTGAAGACCCCCGCGACGCACTCGTCGCCTCGGGGGGCCGCCGGCTCGCGGAGCTGCCCGCCGGCGCTCGCGTCGGCACCAGCTCCCGCCGCCGCGCCGCCCTGCTGCGCGCGCTGCGCCCGGACATCGAGGCTGCCGACATCCGCGGCAATGTCAACACCCGGCTGGGCAAGGTTGCTGCAGGCGAATATGACGGTGCGCTGCTGGCCGCGGCCGGCCTGCGCCGGCTCGGGCGCTTCGACGAGGTGACCCAGCTCTTCGAGGAGATGGAGTTCCCGCCGGCCCCCGGCCAGGGTACCATCGCCCTCCAGTGCCGGGCTGACGACGACGCTACGCTCGAACTGCTCGCCACCGTCGATGACGCCGACGCCCGCGGCGCCGCGGAGGCGGAGCGGGGCTTCCTGACCGCGCTGGGGACGGGCTGCTCGTTGCCCGTCGGCGCGTTCGCGCGGCTCTCGGACGGCCTGCTGGCGATCCGCGGCATGATCGCGAGCGAAGACCCGGAGGACTCCTCGCCGCCGGCCTTCGGCGACGCCACCGGCCCGGCCGAGGACGCCGCCGCGCTCGGGCGCAGCCTGGCGGAACGCCTGCTGGAGGGCGAGCCGTCGTTCGCGCCCTCGCCGGAGGCGACATCGTGAGCGGCGACGGTCCGAGCGGCAGTGGCGGCGGCAGCGGTACAGGCAGCGGGCACGTCTGGCTCGTCGGCGCGGGGCCCGGCGATCCGGGACTGATCACCGAGGCCGGGCTGGCGGCCCTGCAGCGCGCCGAGGTGGTGCTCTACGACCGCCTCGCGCCCCACGCGCTGCTCGACCAGTGCCCGGCCGAAACGCTGTTGATCAATGCCGGCAAGGCTGCGGGCGACCACGTGATGACGCAGGACGAAATCAACGCCTCGCTCGTCGAGTATGCGGCGGCCGGGCGCCGCGTCGTGCGACTCAAGGGTGGCGACCCTTACGTCTTCGGGCGGGGCGGCGAGGAAGCCGCGGCCCTGGCCGAGGCCGGGCTCGGCTTCTCCGTCGTGCCGGGCGTGACCTCGGCCATCGGCGGCCTCGCCGTCGCGGGCATTCCGGTCACGCACCGCGGTGTCGCCTCCTCCTTCGCCGTCATCACCGGGCACGAGGACCCGACGAAGCCCGGCCAGTCCGTGCGCTGGGACCGCCTCGCCACGGCCGTCGACACGCTCGTCGTGCTGATGGGGGTGGGCCGCATCGAGACGATCGCCGCCGCCCTGATCGATGGCGGCTGCGACCCGTCGACGCCGGCCGCGCTCGTGCACGCCGCCGCCACGCCCGACCAGCGGGTGGCCGAGGCGACGCTCGCCGGCGTCGCCGCGGAGGCCCGCCGCGAAGGCATCGAGGCACCCGCCCTCTTCGTCGTCGGCGACGTCGTCGCGCTACGGGCGCAGCTTCGTGGCGGCGGCACGCTCGCCGGCAAGCGCGTGCTCGTCACGCGCAGCCGCAGCCAGGCCTCCACACTCGTGGAGCTGTTGCGCGCCGAGGGCGCCCTGCCGGTCGAACTGCCGGCGATCGAAATCCAGCGTCGCACCGACCCCGCCGCGGTCGGGCGAACCGCGCGGGCGCTGAGCGGCGGCAACTACGGATGGACGATCTTCACCTCCACCAACGCCGTCGAAGTCTTCATCGACCTGCTCGCCGAGCGAGACCTGGACGCCCGCGCCTTCGCCGGAACCCGCCTCTGCGCCATCGGCAAAGCGACCGCACGAGCGCTCCGTCAGCGCGGGCTGATCGCCGACCTCGTGCCCGACGACGCGACATCCGAAGGCGTCGTAGAGGCCATGTCGACGGCGATGGGCCAGGCGGCGGTCGCCGGGGCGACCGTGCTGCTGCCTCGCGCCGAGGGCGGCCGCGACGCGCTGCCGGATGGGCTGCGCGCCGCCGGCGCAACCGTCGACGAGCTCACGCTCTACCTCTCCGCACCCCCGGCGGAGCCGCCCGCGGAGGCGATGGCGCTGGTGCGCGAGGGCAAGATCGACGCCGTCACGTTCACGTCCTCCTCGACGGTGAAGAACCTCTCCACGCTGCTCGGCGGAGACCTCTCCGCATTGCGCGACGCGACGATCGCCTGCATCGGCCCGTCGACGGCCGAGACCGCCGAGGCGCTCGGGCTGCCGCCCAACGCGGTCGCCGCCGAACACACCGTGCCCGGGCTGGTCGCGGCGCTGCGCACGCACCTGCACTCGACTCAATCCGAACCTGCAGCTCAGGCCGAACCAGGTACAGCGGAGGCGACGCCATGACCACCATCGGCGACGTGACGACGGCCCGGGGTGGCGGCTTCGTGCGCACCCGGCGCACCCGCCAGAGCGAGGCGCTGCGCGGGCTTGTGCGCGAGACGCGGCTCGACCCCGCCTCCTTCGTCTACCCGCTATTCGTCACCCACGGCGTCAACGAGCGTCAGCCGATCGAGTCGATGCCCGGCCAGTCGCGGCTCTCCGTCGACCAGCTCGCCGCCGAGGCGGCCGAGCTGCGTTCGCTCGGCGTGCGCGCCGTGCTGCTGTTCGGCATCCCCGCCTCCAAGGACGCGGAGGGCACCGAGGCCTACGACGATGACGGCATCATCCAGCAGGCGGCACGCGCGCTGAAGCAGGCGGACCCGGCGCTGGCGGTGATCGCCGACATCTGCCTCTGCGAGTACACCGACCACGGCCACTGCGGCGTGCTGACGGCGGCCGGCGAGGTGGACAACGACCCCTCGCTCGAACTGCTGGCGCGGATGGCCGTCTCCTGCGCCGAGGCCGGCGTCGATATGGTCGCCCCCTCCGACATGATGGACGGGCGGGTCGGCGCGATCCGCTCGGCGCTCGATCAGCGCGGCCACGAGTCTTTGCCGATCATGGCCTACAGCGCGAAGTACGCCTCCGCCTACTACGGCCCGTTCCGGGAGGCCGCCGACTCCACGCCGCAGTTCGGCGACCGTCGCGGCTACCAGATGGACCCGCCGAACGTGCGCGAGGCGCTTCGCGAGGTGGCTGCGGACATCGAGGAGCAGGCCGACATCGTGATGGTAAAACCCGCCCTCGCCTACCTCGACGTGATCCGCGTGACCAGGGAGTCGACCGATCTGCCGCTGGCCGCCTACAACGTCTCCGGCGAGTACGCGATGCTGAAGGCCGCAGCCGCCAACGGCTGGCTCGACGAGCGCGGCGCGATCCTGGAGACGCTGACCGCGATCCGCCGCGCCGGGGCGGATATCATCATCACCTACCATGCGAAGGAGGCCGCACGCTGGCTGAACGAGCGCTAGACCCCGCGGCTACAGACGGCACGTCAGGCCCGGCGACCGACAGCCCGGGAACAACCGACGACGCCCCGGCGTTCGACGGCTCGGGGCTGCGCGCCGTGGCGTTCGACGGTTACGGCACGCTGTTCCGCTACCACGACGCGGAGTTCAGGGTCGCCGTGACCGAAGTCCTGGCCGCGCAGGGGCTCGATCACCCCGAGCACGCCGAGGTGTACAAGACCTTCGTCAGCGCCTATTCGCAGGCCGG